>NZ_CP025981.1 GCF_002900365.1 Escherichia marmotae | reverse complement strand
CTCGCCGAACAGTTTTTTGATGTCTGAATTTTCGTTTTCCAGAAAGCCTCCTGCCTGTGGACAGTAAAAGAATAAACAGAAAATCGGATGTCAGAACCCCGCTAACTGACTGAAGAAAAATCTGCAGCCTGTATTTAACAGCTGAGTCTGGCGTACTGACCATAGTTTATGTCATTAACTTACTGCAGTATATGTATTACTTAATACAGCTTATCATTAACTTGTTACAGTTTATCAGTAACATGCCACAGCTTATGTGATCGTGCTTCCGGACCATTAATGACAAGGTTTACAGCGATATGGGGATCTTTAATGGATCCTTTATTGATCATTCATGGATCTGTTTACTGGATCGGGCCTCTGGATATGTGGATAAATCATTCCAGAAAAACAGCATACACTACCGATTATGAAGGCTTCAGGGCGTACCTGCTCACTGCAACTACAGATCCATTGCGCTTCCTCGCCGGTTCGCGGGCTTCGCCCGGTCACCGGTCTGCGGCGAGCACTGTTTTTTCTGATGTCTGTCTTTACAGGTAATTTTCGACTCAATCTGCCGTACTTCCTGAACATACGGTCATATCCGAAGTACACTTCATATGTTTATTTCAATACCACAGGGATCGTGTATACAGACTACAGGTAAAGTCTGGTTGGCATCGGCGTTATTACAGACACTTATTCGCGAAATAAAAGGGAGTCTCTGATGATATATCTATCTGCAGATTCATGTATCTGACCCGTCACCCGTGACAGCAAGGTGTGCTTTACTCTGGCCCAGTTGTACATACTTCTCTAGGGCATCAACCAGCGGCTTACTCAGGACATTGAAGGAAGTCTAGCGGCAGTAGTAACCGGTTGGATCCAACCTTTACGCCATTTGGCAACAGCATCCCTGACGATGGTTTCACTGCCTGTAAACCCCGGGCCGCCATATCCGGCTGGCGTTATAATTACCACTTTCTCGTTGCTCTTTTAACCACTCTCTACATGAGGCCAGAAGCCCTCGCTTTGGAGGCCTGGTTGACATTTCAGGGAATGTTCCTGAACGCACCCAGCAACTGACTGTCACACGCGGCAGGCTTGTAATACGGGATATTTCCCTGAAACTACATCCCTTGTTATGCAGGGCCATAACCTTTGTCCAACGCTGATGCCGTTTTTTGCTGGTTTGCTGTTTAAGACATTCCGGACAACGGAGCGATGCTGCAGGCTCAGGTGATTTCTTTGGTGATGACTCACTGGCAACAAGAGGTATCAGAGGTATATGTCTGTACATCATCCGTTCAGGCGCATCGTCAATATTATTTAGCAGATGCCATCGATCAGCCACCTGTCTGGCCTGAGGTGCACCCTCACATGCTGCTGTCGCATAGACTCCACTACGATCACGCGAGACAACCTGTAGTCCCGGATCTGCTTCAGCCCCCTCACTGCGCATAGCCTGCCTAAACAATATGTAGTGCTATTTTTCTATTGGCTGCCATATGTGTTGTGTTTCTCTTCGTGTTCGTGAGCCAGTCATCAGCGGCAGAAAAGATCACTTCGCTTATTCACTGATCGTGATTAACTTCCGGAAAATCGTAAATATGATAAAAATCGGATCATGGCAAAACAGTTGTCCTGTAATTTAATGCGGTTACTACATTACTGGTTATTATTGCTATGGTGATTTTTGAAATAAGTGATTAATGAAACATTAATAATAGCCAGATAATAATATTCCGATGTTGGAAGCATGTTATAGCGTAATGCTGGTGTATACTTAATTGTGTATAGTGAGTATGTAAGATGAGGTGAATTATGAAGCAGCGCATTACAGTCACCGTCGACAGTGACAGCTATCAGTTGCTCAAAGCATATGATGTCAATATCTCTGGTCTGGTAAGCACGACCATGCAGAATGAAGCCCGTCGTCTGCGTGCCGAACGCTGGAGAGCGGAAAATCAGGAAGGGATGGCTGAGGTCGCCCGTTTTATTGAAATGAACGGCTCTTTTGCCGACGAGAACAGGGACTGGTGAAATGCAGTTTAAGGTTTACACCTATAAAAGAGAGAGCCGTTATCGTCTGTTTGTGGATGTCCAGAGTGACATTATTGACACGCCCGGGCGACGGATGGTGATCCCCCTGGCCAGTGCCCGCCTGCTGTCAGATAAAGTCTCCCGTGAGCTTTATCCGGTGGTGCATGTCTGGGATGAAAGCTGGCGCATGATGACCACCGATATGGCCAGTGTGCCGCTCTCCGTTATCGGGGAAGAGGTGGCTGATCTCAACCACCGGGAAAATGACATCAAAAACGCTATTAACCTGATGTTCTGGGGAATATAAATGTCAGGCTCCGTTATACACAGCCAGTCTGCAGCCATGGTACCGGCAGTGTATTCTGCCGGACAGTCTGCACAACTTCCTGTTGCCATTGATTATCCGGCAGCTCTGGCACTTCGCCAGATGTCGATGGTTCATGATGAACTGCCGAAATATCTGCTGGTTCTCGAGGTGAGTGCCCTGCTCCATTACGTCCCGGATCTGCGTCGCAAGATGTTGCTGGCCACTCTGTGGAACACCGGCGCGCGTATTAATGAAGCACTGGCGCTGACGCGGGGGGATTTTTCGCTCGCGCCTCCGTATCCGTTTGTCCAGCTTGCGACTTTGAAACAACGGACGGAAAAAGCAGCCAGGACGGCAGGAAGAATGCCCGCCGGCCAGCAGACTTACCGGCTGGTTCCGCTCTCCGACACCTGGTACGTCAGCCAGCTGCAGACGATGGTGGCAACACTGAAAATTCCTCTGGAACGGCGTAATAAACGAACAGGCAGGACAGAGAAAGCACGGATCTGGGAAGTGACGGACAGAACGGTCAGGACCTGGATTGGGGAGGCGGTAGCGGTAGCAGCAGCAGCTGCTGACGGTGTGACGTTCTCTGTCCCGGTCACACCACATACGTTCCGCCATTCCTATGCAATGCACATGCTGTATGCCGGTATACCGCTGAAGGTCCTGCAGAGTCTGATGGGACATAAATCCATCAGCTCAACGGAGATCTACACGAAGGTGTTTGCGCTGGATGTGGCTGCACGGCACCGGGTGCAGTTTGCGATGCTGAAACAATTATCCTGAGAATAAATGCTCTGGCCTGTATATGGAAATGTTGAACTGAGTGGATATGCTGTTTTTTTGTCTGTTAAACACAGAAGCTGGCTGTTATCCACTGAGAAGCGAACGAGACAGTCGGGAAAATCTCCCATAATTTCTCATTATCGTAAAGATCCGCATTATTAATCTCAGGAGTCTGTGGGCGTTTATAGGAAGTAGTTGTTCTGTCACGATGCCTGCAAGCGGTAACGAAAACGATTTGAATATACCTTCAGGGACAATAGAAATCTTCGTGCGGTGTCACGTTGAAGTGGAGCGGATTATGTCAGCAATGGGCAGAACAACCTAATGAACACAGAACCATGATGTTTGGTCTGCCCTTTTACAGCCAGTAGTGCTCGCCGCAGTCGAGCGACAGGGCGAAGCCCTCGAGTGAGCGAGGAAGCACCAGGGAACAGCACTTATATATTCTGCTTACACCCAATGCCTGAAAAAACTTCCCTCGGGGTTATCCACTTATCCACAGGGATATTTTTATAATTATTTTTTTATAGTTTTTAGATCTTCTTTTTTAGAGCGCCTTGTAGGCCTTTATCCATGCTGGTTCTAGAGAAGGTGTTGTGACAAATTGCCCTTTCAGTGTGACAAATCACCCTCAAATGACCGTCCTGTCTGTGACAAATTGCCCTTAACCCTGTGACAAATTGCCCTCAGAAGAAGCTGTTTTTTCACAAAGTTATCCCTGCTTATTGACTCTTTTCTATTTAGTGTGACAATCTAAAAACTTGTCACACTTCATATGGATCTGTCATGGCGGAAACAGCGGTTATAAATCACAAGAAACGTAAAAATAGCCCGCGAATTGTCCAGTCAAACGACCTGACTGAGGCGGCATATAGCCTCTCCCGGGATCAAAAACGTATGCTGTATCTGTTCGTTGACCAGATCAGAAAATCTGACGGCACCCTACAGGAACATGACGGTATCTGCGAGATCCATGTTGCTAAATATGCTGAAATATTCGGACTGACCTCTGCGGAAGCCAGTAAGGATATACGGCAGGCATTGAAGAGTTTTGCGGGTAAGGAAGTGGTTTTTTATCGCCCTGAAGAGGATGCCGGCGATGAAAAAGGCTATGAATCCTTTCCTTGGTTTATCAAACGTGCGCACAGTCCATCCAGAGGGCTTTACAGTGTACATATCAACCCATATCTCATTCCCTTCTTTATCGGGTTACAGAACCGGTTTACGCAGTTTCGGCTTAGTGAAACAAAAGAAATCACCAATCCGTATGCCATGCGTTTATACGAATCCCTGTGTCAGTACCGTAAGCCGGATGGCTCAGGCATCGTCTCTCTGAAAATCGACTGGATCATAGAGCGTTACCAGCTGCCTCAAAGTTACCAGCGTATGCCGGACTTCCGCCGCCGCTTCCTGCAGGTCTGTGTTAATGAGATCAACAGCAGAACTCCAATGCGCCTCTCATACATTGAGAAAAAGAAAGGCCGCCAGACGACTCATATCGTATTTTCCTTCCGTGATATCACTTCCATGACGACTGGATAGTCTGAGGGTTATCTGTCACAGATTTGAGGGTGGTTCGTCACATTTGTTCTGACCAATTGAGGGTAATTTGTCACAGTTTTGCTGTTTCCTTCAGCCTGCATGGACTTTCTCATACTTTTTGAACTGTAATTGCTAAGGAAGCCAAATATGAGGGCTGTTTGTCACAGTTGGTTTCCTTCTCTTTCCCTTCGTCATGTGACCTGAGATCGAGGTTTAGTTCGTCATCATTGATGAGGGTTGATTATCACAGTTTATTACTCTGAATTGGCTATCCGCGTGTGTACCTCTACTTGGAGTTTTTCCCACGGTGGATATTTCTTCTTGCGCTGAGCGTAAGAGCTATCTGACAGAATAGTTCTTCTTCGCTTCCTCGCCAGTTCGCTCGCTATGCTCGGTTACACGGCTGCGGCGAGCGCTAGTGATAATAAGTGACTGAGGTATGTGCTCTTCTTATCTCCTTTTGTAGTGTTGCTCTCGTTTTAAACAACTTTGCGGTTTTTTGATGGCTTTGCAATTTTGTTGTTGCTTTGCAGTAAATTGCAAGATTTAATAAAAAAATGCAAAGCAATGATTAAAGGATGTTCAGAATGAAACTCATGGAAACACTTAACCAGTGCATAAACGCTGGTCATGAAATGACGAAGGCTATCGCCATTGCACAGTTTAATGATGACAGCCCGGAAGCGAGGAAAATCACTCGGCGCTGGAGAATAGGTGAAGCAGCGGATTTAGTTGGGGTTTCTTCTCAGGCTGTCAGAGATGCCGAGAAAGCAGGGCGACTACCGCACCCGGATATGGAAATTCGAGGACGGGTTGAGCAACGTGTTGGTTATACAATTGAACAAATTAATCATATGCGTGATGTGTTTGGTACGCGACTGCGACGTGCTGAAGACGTATTTCCACCGGTGATCGGGGTTGCTGCCCATAAAGGTGGCGTTTACAAAACCTCAGTTTCTGTTCATCTTGCTCAGGATCTGGCTCTGAAGGGGCTACGTGTTTTGCTCGTGGAAGGTAACGACCCCCAGGGAACAGCCTCAATGTATCACGGATGGGTACCAGATCTTCATATTCATGCAGAAGACACTCTCCTACCTTTCTATCTTGGGGAAAAGGACGATGTCACTTATGCAATAAAGCCCACTTGCTGGCCGGGGCTTGACATTATTCCTTCCTGTCTGGCTCTGCACCGTATTGAAACTGAGTTAATGGGCAAATTTGATGAAGGTAAATTGCCCACCGATCCACACCTGATGCTCCGACTGGCCATTGAAACTGTTGCTCATGACTATGATGTCATAGTTATTGACAGCGCGCCTAACCTGGGTATCGGCACGATTAATGTCGTATGTGCTGCTGATGTGCTGATTGTCCCCACGCCTGCTGAGTTGTTTGACTACACCTCCGCACTGCAGTTTTTCGATATGCTTCGTGATCTGCTCAAGAACGTTGATCTTAAAGGGTTCGAGCCTGATGTACGTATTTTGCTTACCAAATACAGCAATAGTAATGGCTCTCAGTCCCCGTGGATGGAGGAGCAAATTCGGGATGCCTGGGGAAGCATGGTTCTAAAAAATGTTGTACGTGAAACGGATGAAGTTGGGAAAGGTCAGATCCGGATGAGAACTGTTTTTGAACAGGCCATTGATCAACGCTCTTCAACTGGCGCCTGGAGAAATGCTCTTTCTATTTGGGAACCTGTCTGCAATGAAATTTTCGATCGTCTGATTAAACCACGCTGGGAGATTAGATAATGAAACGTGCGCCTGTCATTGCAAAACATACTCTCAATACTCAACCGATTGAAGATACTTCGTCATCGACGCCAGCTGCCCCGATGGTGGATTCGTTAATTGCGCGCGTAGGAGCAATGGCTCGCGGTAATGCCATTACTTTGCCTGTATGTGGTCGGGATGTGAAGTTTACTCTTGAAGTGCTCCGGGGGGATAGTGTTGAGAAGAGCTCTCGGGTATGGTCAGGTAATGAACGTGACCAGGAGCTGCTTACTGAGGATGCACTGGATGATCTCATCCCTTCTTTTCTACTAACTGGTCAGCAGACACCGGCGTTCGGTCGAAGAGTGTCTGGTGTCATAGAAATTGCCGATGGGAGTCGCCGTCGTAAAGCTGCTGCACTTACCGAAAGTGATTATCGTGTTCTGGTTGGCGAGCTGGATGATGAGCAGATGGCTGCATTGTCCAGATTGGGTAACGATTATCGCCCAACAAGTGCTTATGAACGTGGTCAGCGTTATACAAGCCGATTGCAGAATGAATTTGCTGGAAATATTTCTGCGCTGGCTGACGCGGAAAACATTTCACGTAAGATTATTACCCGTTGTATCAATACAGCCAAATTGCCTAAATCAGTTGTTGCTCTTTTTTCTCACCCCGGTGAACTATCTGCCCGGTCAGGTGATGCACTTCAAAAAGCCTTTACAGATAAAGAAGAATTACTTAAGCAGCAGGCATCTAACCTTCACGAGCAGAAAAAAGCTGGGGTGATATTTGAAGCTGAAGAAGTTATCACTCTTTTAACTTCTGTGCTTAAAACGTCATCTGCATCAAGAACTAGTTTAAGCTCACGACATCAGTTTGCTCCTGGAGCGACAGTATTGTATAAGGGAGATAAAATGGTGCTTAACCTGGACAGGTCTCGTGTTCCTACTGAGTGTATAGAGAAAATTGAAGCCATTCTTAAGAAACTTGAAAAGCCAGCACCCTGATGCGACCACGTTTTAGTCTACGTTTATCTGTCTTTACTTAATGTCCTTTGTTACAGGCCAGAAAACATAACTGGCCTGAATATTCTCTCTGGGACCACTGTTCCACTTATATCGTCGGTCTGATAATCAGTCTGGGACCACGGTCCCACTCGTATCATCGGTCTGATAATCAGTCTGGGACCACGGTCCCACTCGTATCGTTGGTCTGATAATCAGTCTGGGACCACGGTCCCACTCGTATCGTCGGTCTGATAATCGGTCTGGGACCATGGTCCCACTTGTATCGTCGATCAGACTATCAGCGTGAGACTACGATTCCATCAATGCCTGTCAAAAGCAAGTATTGACATGTCGTCGCAACCCGTAGAACGGAGTAATTTCGGCGTGTGGTTGTATGCCTGCTGTGGACTGCTGTGTCCAGCTTATCCATAGCATTTTGCGCACGGTTCTGTGGACAAAATACCTGGTTACCTAGGTCGTGCCGGCACGTTAACCGGCTGCATCCGATGCAAGTATGTCGCTGTCGCCGGCCTCCTCACCCGGTCACGTTTCGTCGTTCCTCCTCCACGCGCTGCGGCTTCGGGGCCGCACCTGCATTCGTATGCGGTCGCCCGGTTACAGGTCCGGCACGGCCTGATGGAGGCTGCATGTAAGAGGAGAATTCCCATGCCAAACTGTGCTCGAATCGTATGTATTTTTCTGCTGAACCGGCACAGATTGCGGCGATTAAACGACTGGCCAGCGGTGCCGTCACACCGTTTTATCGCTGTGCCACAAATGAAGGTATTCAGCTGTTTGTGGCCGGAAGTGCCGGACTTCTGCAGACCACTGAAGATATCCGGTTTGAACCGTGCCCCGGACTGACGGCTGCCAGACGTGGCGTTGTATCGCCGGAGAATATCGCGTTCACCCGCTGGCTGACGCATCTGCAGAACGGCGTGCTGCTGGATGAACAAAACTGCATGAACTCTGGCTGCAGAGTGGTACTGGCCAGCGTCTCTGGGAAGGATTACCTGATGATGTCAGGGAAACTATCACCGTGCTTTTCACCGCAAAAAGAGGTGACTGGTGTGACTTCTGGAGTAACGAGGAAGTATCGGTGTGGTGGAACCGTCTGTGTGACAACGTACTGCTGGAAAAAACCATGCCGTTTGATTTGCGGATGGTTCTGCCCACCCGCCTGGATAAGGATGTCGCCGGGCTCCTCTTTTTACTACGCCGGCTGACGCGGCGCGGCATAAACGCTGCCTGTGGTCAGTGTTCCGCGTCCGGCCGGGCACGGGACGGGCGCTTTTACCGCTCTTGGCTGGCGTCGGTGACAGTGTACGCCAGCCCGTCGCCCTTTTCTGATGAACGCCCTTCAAGCCGCTTTCGCGGCATATCCTCGCCGTCAAAAAGACGACGGCTGCGGTATTCCACGGTCGGCCTGACCCGTTACCGGACGCGGAGAGCAGCCTACAGGCAGCGGGGAACGGGCGCCACAGGGGCGCCCTCCCGGTGCCCTCTGTAAGAGAAGGAGTGTTGTTATGTCCCGTTTTATCTTGGGTGACTGCGTGCGTGTTATGGCCACGTTTCCGGGCAATGCTGTCGATTTCATCCTCACCAACCCTCCATATCTCGTCGGTTTTCGTGACCGTTCCGGGCGCACCATTGCCGACGATAAAACCGATGAATGGCTGCAACCGGCCTGTAATGAAATGTACCGCGTACTCAAAAAAGACGCGCTGATGGTGAGCTTCTACGGCTGGAACCGCGTCGATCGCTTTATGACCGCCTGGAAAAATGTGGGATTCAGCGTTGTTGGCCACCTGGTGTTTACCAAAACCTACACATCGAAGGCCGCATATGTGGGCTATCGCCACGAATGCGCCTACATCCTGGCAAAAGGCCGTCCGGTACTGCCTCAGAAGCCATTGCCCGACGTGCTGGGCTGGAAATATTCAGGCAACCGCCATCACCCGACAGAAAAGCCCGTTACCAGCCTGCAACCGCTGATTGAGAGCTTCACACACCCGACGAGATTGTGCTAGACCCGTTTGCAGGCAGCGGCTCAACCTGCGTGGCCGCCCTCCGGTCCGGACGCCGGTATATCGGTATCGAGCTGCTTGAGCAGTATCACCGTGCCGGACAGCAACGCCTGGCCGCCGTGCAGCGGGCCATGCAGCAGGGGGCCGCGAATGATGGCTGGTTTATGCCGGAGGCTGCGTAAATGAACTATGCCGGACACGAAAAACTTCGCGCCGAAGTGGCGGAGGTGGCCAACACCATGTGTGACCTTCGGACCAGGCTGAACGATATGGAGCATCGCTGTCGCTTTGATTCCGATGTGCTTGTTGAACGCCTGACACGCCAGACGCTGTATCGCGCCAATCGCCTGTTCATGGAGGCGTATACCGAAATTCTGGAACTGGATGCGTGCTTCAAAGATTAAGGGGGAGACGAAATGTACGGAACATGCGAAACGCTCTGCCGTGAGCTGGCAGCGCAGTATCCGGGAAACACGCCGCTGATGCTGGTTGTCTGGTCGCCGGAAGAGATTCAGGCCCTCGCTGACGGAATGGATATTGCCCTGACCGATCATGAAATCAGGACCGTCCTGGCGCTCCTAGAGGACATCCCGGAAGATCGACGGATTGAGTCCGGTATTTCTTCCGGCGCGGCGATGGAGATCATCAATAACGTGAGCGAAAACCGCCAGGTGACCGTCCCGGCTGAACTGCTGGAGTCCCTGATTCAGACCGCCGAACAGGCATTGTGGAAACGTGGATGGGCCGTCCGGGATCACGGCCTCGCCGTCCCGGAATGCGTCACCCGCCGTCAGGCGGTGGTTAATCAGGTCTGCACTCTGCTGAAAAACAACACACACGAAAACGACTGATGTTATCGCCGCCTCCGGGCGGCGATTCAGGGAGAACGATTAATCATGAACGAAAACACAACGCTGAACGCACTGATTTGTCGTCACGCCCGCAACCTGCTGCTGGCGCAGGGCTGGCCGGAAGAGACGGATGTTGACCAGCGTAACCCGAAGTATCCGGGCTGGATCAGCATTTATGTTCTGCTGGATGCGCCCCGGCTGGCGACGTTACTCATCAACCGCCACGGCGGCGTACTGCCGCCGCTCCTGGCCTCTGCCATTCAGAAACTGACCGGAACCGGAGCGGAACTTGTTCTGTCCGGCAGTCAGTGGCAGTCGCTGCCGGTACTTCCGGCAGACGGAACGCAGGTGTCTTTCCCGTATGCCGGTGAATGGCTGACCGAAGACGAAATCAGGGCAGTTCTTGATGCGGTGCGCGATGCAGTATGCAGTGTCAGTTGCAGGGTGGCAGAAGATGCGCGGCGTATCCGGGCGGCGCTGACCACAAGCGGTCAGACGTTGCTGATCCGTCAGACGCGCCGCTTTCGCCTGGTCGTGAAGGAAAGTAATCACCCCTGCTGGCTCGATGAAGACGATGAAAACCTGCCTGTGGTGCTCGATGCCATCTTAAACCGGGGAGCACGTTTTTCGTCGGTGGAAATGTAGCTGGTCAGCGATTGTATTGAGCATATCCTGTCCAATGGGCTGGCCTGTGATGTGCTGATCCTACCCACGTAATGTGGACACGGCCCTAAGCGAGATTATGGTTTTCAAATTGTTCCGGGCTGAGACCGCCACAGGCACTGTGACGACGCCAGCGATTGTAATCACACTCGATATAATTAAACACCGTTGCCCGCATTATTTCCCGGCTGCTAAAGCGTTCCCCGTGGATACATTCCACCTTCAGCGAATGAAAGAAGCTTTCCACACAGGCATTGTCATAACAGTTGCCTTTCGCACTCATACTGCCACGCAGGTTGTGTCGCTTCAGCAGCGCCTGATAATCCCCTGAACAGTATTGACCACCACGGTCCGTATGAACAATGACGCTTTCCGGGCGTCTTCTCCGCCACAACGCCATTTGCAGTGCATCACAGGCCAGTTGTGCTGTCATTCGCGGTGACATCGACCAGCCAATAACGGCGCGTGACCACAGGTCGATGACTACTGCGAGATACAACCAGCCCTCATCGGTACGCAAGTACGTGATGTCACCCGCCCACTTCTGGTTCGGGCCGCTGGCGCTGAAGTCCTGCTCCAGCAGATTCTCCAATACGGGCAGGCCATGTGCACGGTAGCTGACCGGGCTGAACTTCCGGCCGGCTTTCGCCCGCAGCCCCTGACGACGCAGGCTGGCGGCAATGGTTTTAATATTGAACTCCGGCAGTTCGTCAGCAAGGCGGGGAGCACCGTATCGCTGCTTTGCCTCAAAGAATGCCTTATGAACAGCGGTATCGCAGGTGAGCCGAAACTGTTGGCGCAGGCTCATCTGGTGACGACGCCTGAGCCAGACATACCAGCCGCTGCGGGCAACCCGAAGTACACGACACATCGCTTTGATGCTGAACTCTGCCCGATGATTTTCGATGAAGACATACTTCATTTCAGGCGCTTCGCGAAGTATGTCGCGGCCTTTTGGAGGATGGCCAGTTCCTCAGCCTGCTCCGCCAGTTGTCGTTTAAGGCGGACATTTTCAGCGGCCAGTTCGCTTTCGCGCTCTGACGAACTCATTTGTTGCTGCTGTTTACTGCGCCAGGCATAAAGCTGAGATTCATACAGGCTGAGTTCACGGGCTGCGGCGGCCACACCGATGCGTTCAGCGAGTTTCAGGGCTTCGTTACGAAATTCAGGCGTATGTTGTTTACGGGGCTTCTTGCTGATTGATACTGGTTTTGTCATGAGTCACCTCTGGTTGAGAGTTTACTCACTTAGTCCTGTGTCCACTATTGGTGGGTAAGATCACATTTCTGTTGCAGTAAATTTAAGGCTCCCTGTTCTGTGGCCTGTGGTTATTTGTAACTCATGCAGGTTCATCTTTATGTTAAAGACTAAAGATCCATCAGTCGTGATGGTTGTGGATAATAATACTGAGCCGGATATTTTCCGGGAGGTGGCTGGCCTTATTATTTAATGATAAACACGGTTGAGCATATTCGATCCTCATGTTCTGAATTCATGTCCTATTATAAAATAAAGGAGCCTGACCTATATCAGGAAACGATACTTTTTCGATTTAAACAGATTTATACCTCCAGAGCCCTTGAGAGCATAAATTAATGAAATTGTTATGATATGTTGCACACCCTTTCTAAGCTTCTGAAACGAAGCATCCGATTTCCAGGCACTTTACACTGTATATAGAGACACTGAGAAACAAAATCAAAACCCAAGACCGCAGACCATCGGCTTTTCACACTCTGTTGAAATTCATAAATAATCATCTGACCATTCATCTAAAAACACATGGCCTACTAACAAGACATATCTCCCAAGAACAAATAGTCGTATAATTTCACCATCTTTTAAATTACACAAACCTTAAGTATATAATTACTCTGTTATTAATCTAAAAAATGCTTCATCTTTAAGTTTTTCATCCTGTTCTTCACTTCCTTCTCGATCGCTTTTGAATTCGTTCCTGTAACTAATATATACCCATTCGGCATATTTTATATCTGATTTTGGTTGTTGACCTACTGGTATATTCTCCTGCTTTAACCTATTTTCTATCTCACTCAAGAAACATCTTATTTTATGTAATTGTATAGGAGTATAGTTATTTTCCATGTTTTCTGGTTTCATATATAATGTAAACTGAGCACCAACTGAAACTCGTGACTCTGATGAGATGGCATCAATATCAGTCACCTTCCATTTATCAACAGGGCTATTTTGTGAGAATAGCAATCCCGATAATAGATTAAAGGCCTCTTTCACATAATTTTGATGTATGTTGATGTGGATCTTATCGCCAACATAATCTCCATTATATTCAGGATATTCTCGACGAGCATGCATAAAAACATCATTGCCATTATTATTTATGATAAAACCATTAGTTAAAGTAGCGAAGCCGCTTTGTTGCATTTGCTTATAGTTTATAATATCAACAGCCTCAACAAAAAATAATTGCGGGAATTTTTTTATTTCATGCAAAACATCACCTATATTATTACTGCAATACATATTATTATGAGAAGATGTGTTTTTATGATAATTCATCGAAACATCTTGAATTATTAATTTCAATGCTGGTTTTTTTATAGGCATATCATTTCCTCTTTCTGTAGAATATGATTCTCATAGTAGAGATTTTAATAAATATAAGTTGTTGAAGATTTTGTTTATTGACAAAGAGAAAAATAACAATTATCCGTGACTGTTATTTTTGGGTTTGTACTCCTCCCATCCTGACAATGAAATAACTGTTTGATTTTTCCTCTCAGAATTCAATCTAATAGTATTGTGTGATAAATATCTGAAACTAACATTAATACACTTTTGGCAGAACATGTTTACTTTGGAAAACAGAACGGTGATTCCCTAAAAAAACATCGTAACCTTACAAGTTAATGCCACACAAAACAACTCTTATGATTGTGAAGTTATAGTGACGTTAGGTGCCTACTATATAATATTATCTTGCAGAAATAGATTAACATCCATTTAATGGACTTATCACTTAATTAAACTTATATTTACTTTAATATCTTACATAAAAATATGTATTACGATGAATACTGTTCTCCATTTGTGTTTCTGATTTAACTTTATGCACTGTTTTCCATGAGTCGACAAACACAACCCTAATATTCCCATCTGTATTAACAATAACTGCATTAAAATCATGAGCAGTATCCATTCTCCCTCCCAAGATAGTACCCTCTGCATGTATAATAAATGAGATATTGCCTGTATTCAAATAACAATTAACAATATAGTTTTTTAATTCATAAAATGAGCCAAGACTGTATGACTCATTCAAGGATTTTCCAAAAATTAATGTATCAACGCATATAGAATCCAGACCTGAAAATGGGTTTGATATGTTTTTTGCGGACAAAAAATAGCCACCGTTTTTTATATTGTAATGGAAGCAAGCTGCCAGTAAAACACAATTTCCTGAGTAATGAAATTGTGCTGAATTGGTAAACCTTGCTAATCTCCTCAACCCAGACAAATTAATTTCTTTATTATTAAAAAACTTACAAACATCTGAAATATATAAACTTTTGTATGCTCTTTCTATATCAGCAGAGCCTCTGTTTTTTAGGTAATTATCATATATTTCCTCTTTTATACTTATTTCAGTGTTCGACCGGTAGTTTGTTGTTACTATTTTACTTGTACCTTGAATCATCTTTCCTTTCTCATTTTCTGTCACTATCATTATTTATGCCAGAGACTACCCCATTGACAGAAAAATCATAAATAATAGTCAATGCCATTATATAAATGACAATTTATATTTACATATTAAGATCAATGCCCCCCCCCCGATAACCAAATATAGCAATCCACCATGTTGTTGATGTGAAGGTCTATCTCGAGGTAAGGATTACATTTCCCCTCAACCTTTTCTATCCTAAATACAAATCTACATTTCATCAGCAAAATGATATTAAAAATGAAAGCATGAAAAACAATACGGGATAACAATACAGAATTTATCGTGAACATTTTATGACTGAGCTTGCTGCATTCTGTTTGAATCCAGTCATTTCTACGCAGCCCGGGTAAGCGAAACCGCAATTGCCTCCAGGGGATTTCAGAGTGAAAACCATACGCCGTATTAGACCTAATAAAACTTAACTGGATTTTATGTTATAATTATTAGCTCAGTCTGTTTAACAATTAAGTATATTATTGTATATTTTTATGTTGACCATAGCATCACTTTACTTATAAATAGAACCCCCAGCGCTTTATAAGCGCACTTTATTTCATATAAAATAACCATACCTTGGACTAAGTCAAAAAGAAATCATTCTATGCGCACGAACAATACATCTTCATTAAATTTAAACAATAAACTTACAAGCCTTCACGAGAAAAATAACGTCTCAGATAAACACACTAAAATTAATAACCGTATTTCTGATGTTTCAAATACCCAAACCCCAGCCAATATTACCACACCCAACAAAGAAAAAGGGAGTGTACGTATACATAAAACCCCTCCCTCATATATTTCACAGACAATATCTCCTGAAGTTATTCACAAGGCTCTTCTGTGTGGTGAAACTGACGTTCTTCTTACTATAATAGAAAAATTTAGAACAAATTTTTTTCCTCTTTCAAAAATTGAAGATTTATTGACAGCAAGAAATTCTGACGGAATACCTGGTCTTTCAATGGCGCTACGAGGTGGACATTGTGAGGCTATTCGAACTTATGAAAGGTTGCTTGTAGTATCAGGATTACCACAGGGAAAAATTTCAGAGTTATTACTCCCAAACATCAACAATGCAACCCCAGGATTGTTTTATGCCCTTCATGACGGGTATGCTGATGCAATACGTGCTTATGGAAGTATTCTCAAATATTTAAATTTATCGCAAGAGATGGCCATTGAAATGTTGAAAACAAATAATAGAGAAGGTATTTCAGGATTATTTTTTGCTGCCGGGAGAGGAAATATAGAGGCGATGTTGGCATATTACGACATATGTAAAAATATCAATATCGATCCAATACAAATGACAAACACAATGGAAGAGCATCAAAGGTTATATTTTGCTAACATTATTAACAAATTGAGCATCTTTTGATGCCATGAAAAATATATATTACGTCAGCTGACGTTTATACCACTTATAGTGAATTGTTGACATTGGTTAATTATTTTCGCGATTCATAAGACTAAGTAAATGCAAGCAATAGTAACAGCAACGCGGGGCATGATTATCACCGATAAGCGAGTTATAGACTATAACTCAACCATTTTGACACAGCACTAAAGAAATCTAAACTCACATAATAAGGAAGGTTTTATGAAAACTCCTAAAATATTAAGTCATTATGATATCAAAAGCAACATTAATCCAATTGATAAAGAAATAAATTCTAATAACGAAACAGAAATATTTCCTCAAAAAATCTCATCAGTAAAACAATCTCCTTCCAGTATAGATGATAAACATCTGCACAAAAGCGCCAATACTATAATAAAATTTTTGAAAAAATCAATAGCTGCACAAAGTTATAGCAAAATGTTCTCTCAAGGAGAAAATTTTAAATATTTAAACCTTGCAATTGATGCACCTTTAGGGGCCAGGTCATCATTTCAATCAATTAACCACCTTGATATGGTTTCCAAACATTATATTTCTGAAATAATAGAAAAACTTCATCCTCTTTCTTCGGATGAGTGTCATTTACTCTCTACCATTATAAATAGTGAATTTAACTTCAGGCATCAAACTAACTCCAACCTATCAAATAAAACTCTCACTATCAAATCCCTAAATAAAATTCAGTCAGAAAACATATGTACTCATAAAAATACATTTTCTGATGATATAAAAAAATAGCTAATCATGACTTTGTTTTTTTGGCGTGGAAATTTCTAATCATAAAGAAAAGCTCCCTCTTAATAAAACACATCATGCTGTAGATTTTGGCGCTAATGCATATATAATTGATCATGAATCCCCATATGGATATATGACATTAACCGATCATTTTGATAATATCATCCCACATTCTTTTCACCACGAACATATATCATTTTTTTCAGATAATTTTAAAGAAGTTGTGAATGAGGTGAGGCGATATGTACACGGTAATAATGGAAAGGCAGATGTACCAATATTTAGCACTAAGGATATGCGGCTCGGAATTGGGTTGCATCTGATTGATTTCTTTGAGAAAAAGCAAAGATCAACGATTCAAGGATTTTTGCTATAGCAAAAATATTGATCCTGTAAGCCTAGATAGAGTCATAAACTTTGTTTTTCAGCCAGAATATCATATACCAAGAATGCTAAGCACAGATAATTTCATAAAAATCAAACTTAGAAAAATATCTTTAGAAGAGGCTATTTAAGCATCTAATTATGAAGAGATTAATCTTCAGGTGACCGATAAGAAAATGGCTTGTTACGCTCTTATTTTCTCTATTGCTCATGCAAAAGACGATATCGCCTTTTATATATTATCTAAATTTAATTTTTCAAAAGAAGATATCGTCGAAATGGATAAAATGGGGAAAAATATGTATTATGACATGTATGATATTGAGTACTTACTTAGTAGAAAGAATGCCAGTCATAAAATATTAGAGTAATTTATCAATCAGAAACTGGTCGATGTCAACAACAAATTCAAAAAAGTAAACAGAGGGGAAACCATGCTGGACAATGCTGTGAAATACAATAATATAGAAATGATTGAGTTATTGTTAAAATATGGAGCAGCATCGAAAAAAATTGAATAAAGAATAAAAATGCATTTCTCCTTAATGGGATACAGTCAATTTTGCTTGCGTATTTCATACCTTATTATTTTCCGGTACTTTGTGGAAAGCTGGGGGGGGACAGACTGTTCAATATTATTGACCAGTCCTGAATAGCGTTAACAAATTACTGAATTATATCCGAAGAATATGATAATGACTGCATTCAAACGTACCCAATTTGCTTCCCCCTATCCTTTAAAATAGCCATCTGAAATTTGAGATGACCTAAACCCCCTCTGTATTGATTATAGCCTTAAGGGGCGCACCAAAGTTTATATCTTACTACGTAAGTAGTAATCGGATTGGCCTAATCTGATTAGGTGAATAAAGAATATCCGTATCCACCCTCCCCCTTTTACACCTTAGAAAAGATTAAAGAAATTGAAGAATTCTTAAACTGAACAATTGGAATACCCAGGTCTTTATATCTGTTATCATTCTTTAAAAAATCACTAAAAACACCTCAATACTTTTCAACGTGATATGGTAACGCAACAGGAAATTACGTGTCTGGCTGGTGTCAGCCCTTATTATCGAATGTAAACAAGCACCTAAAACAATCATTTATTTATCATTTTACGCCTGGCGTTTACGATTCATTTATTTTTATTGCGCAAAGCATATAATGTAAATGCACAAATTAATAATACTTCTGTTCACGATAAGAAATGCTATTTAAAGGTAGTTTTTTGTTAATTTTTTACCTTTACACTAAGTACCTATTGCTTAAATTATCGCATTAGGCATTATTAATTGATAACAATGAATAATTAACGCTGGATTGCTTTATGGAAAGAAATGTTTTTTGGCTAAAAAATATCAAATTAAACAATAGCACATTAATAAAAAACTCTTTTTGTGAGATAACGATTTTTATTGATGAAAAAAGAATATCAATTCCCAAAAATTCCTTTTGTTTTCTTGTAAAAGGTCAAAGCATTAGCTTTAAAGGTACTAATGGATGTATTCCTGAATTCATCACCATAAGCGATGAATGGTTTAAAAAAAACTCCTGGTTATTAGGGGAGAATATTAGCATTGGAAGGCCAATGTTAAAAGAGAAAGGTAAAAGTATATTAATCAAAGAAAATATATCTCATGATAGCGATGTCATATTTAAATCCATCAAGAATAGTCATTTCAAAAATGATGATGACAGCGTTGAGTATCTCGCATATAGCCTGAAGCTTGCATCGATATTAATTAGCTTTGGCTATGACATCCTTTCAACAATAAAATCATTGTCCAAACCAACAACATCAAAAAAGGTACAAAATATAATATCTGAAAACGTATCAAAGCAATGGAAGTTGGAACATATTAGTGAGTTAATGTATATCAGCAATGTTACATTGCGGAAAAGACTGAGCGCAGAGAACAAAAAATTTACTCAAATCCTTCTGGAAACTCGAATGAATCATGCACTTGAGTTATTATTAACCACAGATAAAAATATAACCACTATTTCTCGTCAGGTGGGGTATGGTTCTGTTTCATATTTCATTAAACTCTTTAAAGAACATTATGGTGAAACGCCAAAAAAAATAATCACACAAAGAATACGTTAATTTATTAGAGTCTGTAACCCAATTTTTGTAAACGACTTTTCTCAGAAGTGACCGTCAGGGCGGTCACCAGACTCGATAATAAAGCGGCTCATCTGTCGAAAAACACTTTCCGTTTCTTTATCGCAACGTACACGAAGAAGTGTGGCAAGATTCAGCTAGTTTGCCCGCCAGCTGCGACTTATCAGCGGGTACCGCACCTCCCGCTCCTTCCCGAACGCTTCCTGCGCCTGCAACGCGCCTTCTTCCGTGGCTACATGGTTAACCTGTTTAAGGCCACGGATTACCGATTTATACTCTTTCCCCGCAACGAACCGCAGACTGTTGCGTATAATGTGTACGATGCACCTAAATAGCTGCGCTTAATACCGCTACACTTTTGCCAGACCATGTTTTCCTCCAGGGAACGGACTGACGGTTTTCATAAACTGCCGCACCTTTTTCAACAACTGCCACATTGAACGGCACTATAGCAGCGCACAAATCTGTTCAAACGGCCATTTACGTCCGCGACCGAGAGGCAGAGAAACCAGTCCTTCAGTGCCATACAATGTAAACCAGTCCCACAGATGAACGGGCACAGCAGAGCGTTCTGGTGACGGAACTGACACTGTCCCCACGGTGCAGCATCAGCATGGCAGTCAGCCTGCGGGCGTGATTTTTGTCATGAGTTTTATGGATAGCTTTCTGTATCAGACGTCGTTCGTCACGGGGGATTGGTGCTATGATTAGCATCGCTCAGTCCGGTTGGTGATTTGTGATGTTTGGCGATTGATCAGATCGCACAATCCGGACTGAGTTCCCTTTAAGTGATCTACTATTTTGCGCAGCTATTTAGCTTATACTTCAAAAACTCGTTCCGATGAAATCTGTTGTGAGTCACCTGCCCATTCTCACACCTTTTTATACTGGAATGCTGTTTCCACCGATGACTGGGACAGTTATGCCAGATAAATCCCGATAAAAATAATCATTCGACCGGGTTTTCCTGCAACATTCAGACATTATCCCTCAATCCAATAAGTAATTGTTTTGGAGTAATGCCATAATGCTCTTTAAATAGCCTTATAAAATATGAAGCGCTGGCTATTCCTAGCATGTCTGCTATTTTATTAACATGATGCTGTTCAAAAAGCAAATAATATATAGCAGCGCTCATTTTTACATTTTGCATTATCTTGTTGAAAGATAATGATTCTGCTTCTAATTTTTTCCTTACTGCAATATCAGATAAGTTTAACTTTTCTGCAACATCTGAAAGCCTCCATTTTTTTGATATATCTCCATTGATTATATCTTTAATTTGTTCTGAAAAAGTTTTAAAGGAGTTTTTTAATAATGATGCTGTGATTTCCCGTCTGTTCCCACACAAACAAAAAAAATAAGCCAATATATAAACATCTCCTTCATCACTTGATTTTTTTAATAATTCAAATAACTGTATGTCAGTGTGTTTTTCTTTAATACGAAAAAAATTATTATTCTCCTTTCTTGGCTTTAATAACTCATTTTTTTCAAAATTTTTATCAGGATTTATTATAGCCAATAGTTCTTTTATTTTTTTTTCGCCAATCAAAAAAGATTGATATAAATCACCATGAGGTTTTCTTCTGACTAACTTTATGTTAACGCATGTTCTTTTTTCGATCATAACAATATTGCAGCACGGCAAAAAAAACACTAATTTATTGTTTCTGTCATAGAAATAGATATCACTACCCAATGAATATATAATAACATAATTGTTAAATACAACATTCTTTATACTAATAGGAGTGCCATTATTTCCCATATGTTCAACACCAGCATTATTCAATAATTCTTGCACCCAATCATCCTCCTACTCTAATAGTGTGAAATTTACACGATCAATGGCGCACTTAGATAAAGTTCTTTATGTGATAAATTTACACAACCACCATCTCCTGATTTTAACAAAAAGTGAACTAACGACAAAAAAATAGAAAATTATGCATAAATATATGCCAGCATTGTTTTGTGCCTAACACAAATTCTTGCTGTTGTCATTATTCTATAAGTATCGTATACACAATGAACTTCAAGACACTTGCTTCAGTATCTGGAAATTATCATTAATTCAGGATGCAACCTGCGTCGCTATATCCGGCAACGTTTGTTCAAAAAAGGTCGATATTGCATTCCGGAACTCCCGCATACTGCTGAAATAGCGATTATTACGGGCATGCTCATTCATTAGTTTCCACATTCGCTCTATCGGATTCAGGTTTGGACTGTACGGCGGTAAGAAATGGTGTTTGATATTAACGACTTTAGTCCAGTCTGTTACCCGTTGAGCCCGGTGATAATGTGCACTGATCTTACCCACCAATAGTGGACACAGGACTAAGTGAGTAAACTCTCAACCAGAGGTGACTCATGACAAAACCAGTATCAATCAGCAAGAAGCCCCGTAAACAACATACGCCTGAATTTCGTAACGAAGCCCTGAAACTCGCTGAACGCATCGGTGTGGCCGCCGCAGCCCGTGAACTCAGCCTGTATGAATCTCAGCTTTATGCCTGGCGCAGTAAACAGCAGCAACAAATGAGTTCGTCAGAGCGCGAAAGCGAACTGGCCGCTGAAAATGTCCGCCTTAAACGACAACTGGCGGAGCAGGCTGAGGAACTGGCCATCCTCCAAAAGGCCGCGACATACTTCGCGAAGCGCCTGAAATGAAGTATGTCTTCATCGAAAATCATCGGGCAGAGTTCAGCATCAAAGCGATGTGTCGTGTACTTCGGGTTGCCCGCAGCGGCTGGTATGTCTGGCTCAGGCGTCGTCACCAGATGAGCCTGCGCCAACAGTTTCGGCTCACCTGCGATACCGCTGTTCATAAGGCATTCTTTGAGGCAAAGCAGCGATACGGTGCTCCCCGCCTTGCTGACGAACTGCCGGAGTTCAATATTAAAACCATTGCCGCCAGCCTGCGTCGTCAGGGGCTGCGGGCGAAAGCCGGCCGGAAGTTCAGCCCGGTCAGCTACCGTGCACATGGCCTGCCCGTATTGGAGAATCTGCTGGAGCAGGACTTCAGCGCCAGCGGCCCGAACCAGAAGTGGGCGGGTGACATCACGTACTTGCGTACCGATGAGGGCTGGTTGTATCTCGCAGTAGTCATCGACCTGTGGTCACGCGCCGTTATTGGCTGGTCGATGTCACCGCGAATGACAGCACAACTGGCCTGTGATGCACTGCAAATGGCGTTGTGGCGGAGAAGACGCCCGGAAAGCGTCATTGTTCATACGGACCGTGGTGGTCAATACTGTTCAGGGGATTATCAGGCGCTGCTGAAGCGACACAACCTGCGTGGCAGTATGAGTGCGAAAGGCAACTGTTATGACAATGCCTGTGTGGAAAGCTTCTTTCATTCGCTGAAGGTGGAATGTATCCACGGGGAACGCTTTAGCAGCCGGGAAATAATGCGGGCAACGGTGTTTAATTATATCGAGTGTGATTACAATCGCTGGCGTCGTCACAGTGCCTGTGGCGGTCTCAGCCCGGAACAATTTGAAAACCATAATCTCGCTTAGGGCCGTGTCCACATTACGTGGGTAGGATCAATGCAGTGGCTGGCAAAAATCAGTGAAAGCGCCACTCGTTCTCAATAAAAAGAGCGTCCCGCATTTATATAGAAACATCCAAGGCAGAACTCCATCAGTACATTAACAAAGTATCATTTTAACATAAGCTTACGTAGGAGGTTACCATGCCATCTGTCTCTTCCTCTCATTCATCAACAGGAAACCTTTCTTTCCCCCAGCCTGCAGACTCTCAACCTGTCAGGGAGCAATATCTCTCTGAGTGGATGGAATGGGCTGAAAACTGCGCCCCCGGTGAAAACAAGGCGTTAGCCTTTAGCCGGTTAAAACTGTGCCTGGAGAATAATGAAAGCCATCTGGATTTATCGGAATTAAATCTGACATCTCTTCCGTCATTGCCTGAGCATGTCATGTCACTTAAAATTGACAACAATGACTTAACTTCACTTCCCCGGTTACCCTGCTCCCTTGAAAAAATAGAGGCTCCGTTTAATCTACTGGCTACCCTACCTGAATTGCCAGCGTCATTGAAGGTTCTTGACGTGAGTGGCAATTGCCTGTCCACGCTGCCTGAACTACCATCGTCTCTTGAAGAGATTCATGCTTACAGAAATCAGATATCGGTGCTCCCTGAACTACCTGTATCACTGAAAGTCCTTAACGTGAGTGGCAATCGTCTGTCCACACTTCCTGAACTGCCCTTATCTCTTGAAAATATTGCTGTAAGCAGAAACCGGATAACCATGCTTCCGGCATTACCTTCATTGCTGCAAGTACTCAGTGCCGGAAGTAATCGCCTGTCCATACTGCCCGAATTACCATCATCACTGAAGGAGATTCATGTTTCCGATAATCACTTATCCGAACTCCCGGAGCTGCCCGCATCACTGAAAAATCTTAATATAAGCTATAACCGATTCTCCACTCTTCCTGAATTACCGGCATCACTGGAAAATCTTAATGTATACAATAACAGTATCTCCGTACTCCCCAGATTGCCTGAATCACTGGAATATCTTAATGTACACAGTAATCATCTGACCACGCTCCCCGCATTACCTGCAACGCTGACAATGGTCAATGCGCAGAGGAATGCGCTGGAAAGACTGCCAGACATCTCCGTGGAAAATAATCAAGGGAGGAGAATATTCTGGTTTCGTCATAATCAGATCACTCATATTCCGGAAAGTATCACTGATCTCAATGAAATCAGCCTGCTTGACCTTGAAAGCAACCCTCTGTCAGGCCGTACCCTGCAATCTCTGCAACAACTGATGTCCTCCCCGGACTACCACGGCCCCCAGATCCACTTCTCCATGAGCAACGGGCAGCAGCATACGCCAGTCCGTTCCCTCCCTGACGCTGTGGCTGCATGGTTCCCGGAGTCCCTCCGGTCTGAGATATCCCAGAGATGGGCGGCATTTACAGACGAAGAGAACGCAGCCACCTTCTCCGCCTTCCTCGACCGTCTTGCAGACACGGTGACGGCGCGCAATGCCCCGGGAATCGCTCAACAGGTGAGTGAATTTCTGGAAAAACTCAGCAGGTCTGAAGCACTCCGCCAGCAGTGTTTTGCCGTTGCCGCCGATGCGACGCGGAGCTGTGAAGACCGTGTGGCCCTGACGTGGAATAACCTGCAGAAAACGTACCGTGTTCATCAGGCTTCGGAAGGGGAATTCGACAGCGACCTGACAGGACTGCTCAGCCTTGGCCGTGAAATGTACCGTCTGGAAGTGCTGGAAGAAATAGCCCGGGAGAAAGTCAAAACGCTGCATTTTGTGGATGAGATAGAAGTCTACCTTGCTTTCCAGACGATGCTGGCGGAGAAACTGGAGCTCAGCACCGCGGTGCGTGAAATGCGGTTCTACGGGGTATCCGGAGTGACAGAGGATGACCTGAGTAGCGCGCTTGTGCGCGTCCTCAGCCGTGAGGAGAGAGAATTTGCGGAGTGGTTTGCGCGGTGGTCTCCGTGGCATGCAGTACTGAAACGAACGGAAGCAGAGCGCTGGGCGCGGGCGGAGGAGAAGAAGTATGAGATGCTGGAGAGGGAATATCCTCATCGGCTGGCAGAGCGGCTTTCGGCGCTGGGTCTGAGCGGTGATGGTGATGCGGAAAGGGAGGCCGGAGTGCGATGGAGGAGATAGAAACGGAGATTTACCGTCAGCTGACAGAAGAGGTGTCAGGGGAGCGGTTAGCTGAAAACAGGGCGCGTTGATATGATGACTAATAGCAGCTAACCCGTATTAGCGGAGTAATCAGGAAAAGGCAGCCCCAGTCATAGCCTTCCCGGCTGCGATGTGACAGGGCTGCAGCTTTTTGGACCGGGTATTTATTCCGAATCAGCCCTATACAAATATTTGTAAATCAACATGATCTTAAACTGGCTGCCGTATGTAGCCATTAGACAAGAAGATTCTCATTATACTGATCACGCTCTTCAGGTTCCTGTCCATGAAGATAAACCTGAGCAGATTGACAACTGGGACAATGAACAGTAGCAGTGGTCATGAGGAAAAATCAAAAAGTTTTTATTGTAATTAATTCAGCAAGTTAGTTGCGTTTCTCCTAATGAAATAGGCGTGAGATCAGGTAATGAGGACTGAATACGTCCCCCTTACCATTACCACTTGACTTCGCACAGGGCTTTCTCATCGTGTCAGTTGCGGATGGCTTCGTTGGACAGAAGGGAATAGACGGTGCTGGCTTCACGCTCCCCTATTAAGGCTGGGAATCCCCACAAATCTTTTGTTTGTGGTTTCATTGAATTAGAGGACGTGTTTTACGAGGAAGCTGTTTATATGAGCTCATAAACTGGTAGTGAGAACGGTTGTAAATGATTTCCACATATCTAAATTTTGATGTTTTTTAGCTCAATTCATGAGTAAAAAATACCATTTGATATTTTCTATTTTTCTGTGGATTTCTCAGCCATTCAGGGTGATGAAGCCCCAAAGGAACGGAAATGTATATACTCGTTCGGTGAGTATCCCCCTACACTGATTAGCTGAATAAAATAAATGCCCCCCGGACCTCACTTGTTATACAGACTCCTAGGGGGCTACGTTAAAACTCCTTCTAAATTCGACGGAGTTCTATTGTTGGGATAAGGGCAATGAGTTATCCAAATTGCACGGCCCCTTTATTGTAAGTAAGGTCTGGCTGATCCTACCCACGTAATGTGGACACGGCCCTAAGCGAGATTATGGTTTTCAAATTGTTCCGGGCTGAGACCGCCACAGGCACTGTGACGACGCCAGCGATTGTAATCACACTCGATATAATTAAACACCGTTGCCCGCATTATTTCCCGGCTGCTAAAGCGTTCCCCGTGGATACATTCCACCTTCAGCGAATGAAAGAAGCTTTCCACACAGGCATTGTCATAACAGTTGCCTTTCGCACTCATACTGCCACGCAGGTTGTGTCGCTTCAGCAGCGCCTGATAATCCCCTGAACAGTATTGACCACCACGGTCCGTATGAACAATGACGCTTTCCGGGCGTCTTCTCCGCCACAACGCCATTTGCAGTGCATCACAGGCCAGTTGTGCTGTCATTCGCGGTGACATCGACCAGCCAATAACGGCGCGTGACCACAGGTCGATGACTACTGCGAGATACAACCAGCCCTCATCGGTACGCAAGTACGTGATGTCACCCGCCCACTTCTGGTTCGGGCCGCTGGCGCTGAAGTCCGTAAGCGGCTCGTCAGAACCGTATTGATATTTACTGAGAGCTCAGATCAACTTTCCAGGGCAACAGATCGCGTACCCGGTTTGCCGGCCAGTCCTGGATATGTTCAATGACGTAACGCAGCCACTTTTCTGGCTCCACATTGTTCAGACGGCATGTGCCGATCAGCGAGTACAACACCGCCGCATGTTCACCACCGCTGTCGGAACCCGCGAACATCCAGTTTTTCCGGCCTACGGCCACTCCCCGTAAGGCGTTCTCTGCGATGTTGTTGTCGATTTCCACCCAGCCATTACTGCAGTACACGTTCAGTGCATCCCACTGTTTCAGCAGGTATGCGAACGCTTTTGCCGTATCTGAGTGACGCGACAGTGTTTTCATCTGTTGCTGTATCCAGTCATACAGTGACTGCATCAGTGGCGCGGCTCTGGCTTTTCTTGCCGCCAGACGCTGTTCTGCTGAACAGCCCCGGACCTCTGCCTCGATAGCATACAGTTCACCGATACGCTGCAGGGCTTCCGTGGTGATGTCGGTGGGCGCTCTTGCATGCACATCGTGGATTTTTCTCCGGGCATGAGCCATACACGCGGCTTCCGTTATTCTGCCGGATTCGTATAACACCCGGTAACCACCGTAAGCATCGGCCTGAAGCACACCGCTGTAACCGGCCAGGTGATTCTGTGGATGGATACCTTTCCGGTCCGGACTGTACGCGAACCAGACCGCCGGGGGCATCTGTGAACCGGCGTTGCGGTCATCACGGACGTAGACCCACAGCCGGGCTGTCCGGGTTTTACCGCTGCCCGGCTCCTGGACCGGGACGGGGATATCATCGGCATGGACTTTACCGGGCATCAGCACATACTGGCGCAGGACGTCATACAGCGGCTCCAGCAGTTCAGCAACGGCACCGGTCCAGCGCCCCAGTGTGGCACGGCTCAGCTCCACTCCCTGACGACGGTATATTTCTGACTGGCGGTATAACGGCAGATGGTCTGCATATTTCCCGGTGACAACATGGGCCAGAAGCCCCGCTCCGGCATAACTGCGTGCAATGGGTTTTGACGGTACTGGTGCCTGCACGATATGGTCGCACCGGCAACAGGCCAGTTTCGGACGTTGTGTTTCGATAACCTTAAAGGCGCTGCTGATAAGCTCCAGTTGCTCTGACACATCACATCCCAGAGAACTGAGTTCACCACCACAGGCAGGACAGCATTCCTCTTCCGGCCGGATAACCCGGGTTTCACGGGGAAGTGAGGCCGGTAACGGTTTACGGGCTGAAGACTGGCGCAGGGCGGATGGCAGTACCGGGTCATATTGCTCACCCAGCGTTTCCGCCATTTCTTCCTGAAGTGCGCTGATTCGCTCCTGAGCTTCCTGTATCTGCCGTTCGGTTTTTGCACGAAGTTTTTCTGAGCTTTTACCGAACTGCATACGTTGCAGTTTCGCAACCAGCGCCTTCAGCCGGTTGATTTCGGAAGCATAAGCCGCCACCCGCTGTGAGAGCAGGCGGTTGTATTCAGCCATCTGGCGGATGGTGTCCTGTTGCGTCTGCAACAGTGCCCGCAGGCGGGCGTTCTCATGAGCAAGTGAGGTGTCCATATCCTCACTTTACAACGGGTTATATGCGGATTCCAGCGCGTTCCGTTCGTTTCGGGTGCTTCCAGTTGATACCTTCAGGAAGCATGGATAACTGAGCCGGAGTAAGGTGCACCTTACCGTCACGGGTGACTGGCCAGACGAAGCGGCCCCGCTCCAGGCGTTTGGTGAAGAGGCACAGTCCGTCACTGTCAGCCCACAACACTTTTATCTGGTCACCCCGGCGTCCGCGGAAGATGAACAGGTGTCCGGAGAACGGGTCATCCTTCAGGACGTTCTGAACTTTTGATGCCAGGCCGTTAAAGCCATTCCGCATGTCGGTGATACCTGCAACCAGCCAGATACGCGAACCGGCAGGGAGAGATATCATCAGTGGCTGCTCCCTTTTATTTCGCGGATAAGTGTCTGTAATAACGCCGGCGTCAGTTTACCTTTAAGCCTGAGAGTTCCGGCCGGCAGAACCAGCTCACAACACAGACTGTCGGACGGTGTATTTATCTGCTCTGGTTCCTGTGCGGGGGCCGGGATTTTATTATCCGGCTCCGGCGTTAACGTCACGGGAAGCAGTGCCGGCATATTTTTTCCGGAAGGCAGCAGGCCACCTTTCCGGTATTGATGGCGCCAGTTGAAGAGCAGGTTATCGTTGATTCCGTTTTCCCGGGCGATCTGCGCCACACAGGCTCCGGGCTGCAGTGACTGCTCCACTAAGGCGATTTTAAACTCATAAGGGAAGTTGGGCCGCCGGGGACGTTTTTTTACCACGGGGGCTTCGGATATAACGGTGCTTTCAGGACGTACGACTGGTACCGTGGAAAATTGTCCGTAAAGGCAGGCATCAAGTTCCTGCTCCGACATGCCTGCGGGCAAAGGCCACGAAAGGCCAGCTCTCCGAAAGCGCACGAACATACTACAAACTGTTGATTTTGGTACACCCAGGCGACGCCCGGCCACAACCCGGGGTAAATGTTCTTCAAAGTGAAGACGTAAAGCTTCAGTGATCCAGGTCCGGTGTTTCATACGATAGTGTCCATTAAAAATGATGGACATTATTTTTGTAGAGCCGGAGGAAACAGACCAGACGGTTTAAATGAGCCGGTTACTATCGTTCAATATTAGCGAGTACTTATAATGCGTGAATTTAGTAATCTTTTAAATAGCATTCCTGGATGGTTATCCTCCTCCCTCACAGCCTAGCTTCATAGAAATGCTCGACTCCCTGTTCAAGATTTTTACAAGCTTATCAGCCAGCCGTGGCACGTTCTTGCATACGACGTGCCACGGTTTTCTTTACAATTTATAGCAGTACTGGTGAATTATGCGCGATCTGAACCCATACATGACATATGGCACCCCGCGTCTCTTTTTACTGGGCCAAAGCCGATGATGCTGGCGGTACTATCCCCTCCAGACTTACTGAACAAGATCATCTTTTCACTGATACATGAGCGACACAAAACTCCCGATGTATTTCTCTTGCAGAAACTCCGGGCAAAAACTCCTGCCGTACGATATATGAAACTCGATCATCCACATTCAGAAAATTCACCATGCAGGGAGAAGACAGTAAAGTTAACGAAGAATATCCTTGGTGTTGCCTCTCTCTTCTCCTGACTAGGGGTTGTGACGTTGCCACCATTGAGAATGCATTCCGACAGAACGCTTAAATACGGAGCACAATGTTTAACTAAACGAAACAGTATCATTTTTTAAAATACAAACCTGTTCCAACCTTTATAATAAAAAAATCCATTTCACGGAGTTATTTTCATAAAAGCGCTTGCATATTACCTTTAACAAAACCATTTATCTACCAGTTTAAAGGATGACCATCATGCTTCCAATAAATAACAATTTCTCATTGCATCAAAACTCCTTTTACAACAGCACCATTTCCGACACTTATGCTGATTATTTTTCAGCATGGGATAAATGGAAAAAACAAGCGCTCCCCGGTGAAGAGCGTGATGAAGCTGTCTCCCGACTTAAAGAATGTCTTATCAATAATTCCGATGAACTTCGACTGGACCGTTTAAATCTGTCCTCGCTACCTGACAACTTACCAGCACAGATAACGCTGCTCAATGTATCATATAATCAATTAACTAACCTGCCTGAACTACCTGTTACGCTAAAAAAATTATATTCCGCCAGCAATAAATTATCAGAATTGCCCGTGCTACCTCCTGCGCTGGAATCACTTCAGGTACAATACAATGAGCTGGAAAATCTGCCAGCTTTACCCGATTCGTTATTGACTATGAATATCAGCTATAACGAAATAATCTCCTTACCATCGCTCCCACAGGCTCTTAAAAATCTCAGAGCGACCCGTAATTTCCTCACTGAACTACCAGCATTTTCTGAGGGAAATAGTCCCGTTGTCAGAGAGTATTTTTTTGACAGAAATCAGATAAGTCATATCCCGGAAAGCATTCTTAATCTGAGGAATGAATGTTCAGTACATATTAGTAATAACCCATTATCATCCCATGCTCTGCAAGCCCTGCAAAGATTAACTTCTTCGCCGGACTACCACGGCCCACGGATTTACTTCTCCATGAGTGACGGACAACAGCATACGTCTGTTCGTCCCCTCCCTGAGGCTGTGACCGCATGGTTCCCGCAAAACAAACAATCTGAAATATCGCAGATATGGCTTGCTTTTGAACGTGAAGAGCACGCCAATACCTTCTCCGCCTTCCTTGACCGTCTGGCTGACACGGTCTCCGCCCATAATACACCGGAATTCCGTCAGCAGGTCTCTGCATTCCTGGAAAAACTCAGTACCTCTGAGGAGCTTCGACAGCAGTCTTTCGCTGTTGCTGCTGATGCCACTGAGAGCTGTGAGGACCGTGTCGCGCTCACATGGAACAATCTCCGGAAAACCCTCCTGGTCCATCAGGCCTCAGAAGGCCTTTTCGATAATGACACCAGAGCGCTGCTCTCCCTGGGCAGGGAAATGTTCCGCCTCGAAATTCTGGAAGACATTGCCCGGGATAAAGTCAGAACGCTCCGTTTTGTGGATGAGATAGAAGTCTACCTGGCCTTCCAGACCATGCTCGCAGAGAAACTGCAGCTTTCCACTGCCGTGAAGGAAATGCGTTTCTATGGTGTGTCGGGGGTGACAGAAAATGACCTCCGCACTGCCGAAGCCATGGTCAGAAGCCGTGAAGAGACGGAGTTTACCGACTGGTTCGCCCTCTGGGGACCATGGCATGCTGTACTGAAACGCACGGAAGCTGGTCGCTGGGCACAGGCAGAAGAGCAGAAGTATGAGATGTTGGAGAATGAGTATCCTCAGCGGGTGGCAGAGCGGTTGAACGCATCAGGTCTGACCGACGATGCGGATGCGGAAAGGGAAGCGGGAGCCCAGGTCATGCGGGAAATTGAAACGCAGATTTACAGTCAGATGGCCGAAGAGGTGTTAGGCCAGCGGCTGCATGAAAACGGCTCAAGCCTGAGTAATGCCGATCAGTTAAGGATCAGTTGACCGATCCAGTGGCTGTGTAAGAATCCGGAAACGCTCACTCGTTTCCGGATTTTTTTATGCTCATTGGACAGGCCCTTGATTTGGTATCCCGTTACGATTCTCTGCGTAACCCACTGACTTCTCTGGGGGATTACCTCGACCCCGAACTCATCTCTCGTTGCCTTGCCGAATCAGGTACTGTAACGCTACGCAAGCGCCGTCTTCCCCTCGAAATGATGGTCTGGTGTATTGTTGGCATGGTGCTTGAGCGTAAAGAACCTCTTCACCAGATTGTGAATCGCCTGGACATCATGCTGCCGGGCAATCGCCCCTTCGTTGCCCCCAGTGCCGTTATTCAGGCCCGCCAGCGTCTGGGAAGTGAGGCTGTCCGCCGCGTGTTCACGAAAACAGCGCAGCTCTGGCATAACACCACGCCGCATCCGCACTGGTGCGGCCTGACCCTGCTGGCCATCGATGGTGTGTTCTGGCGCACACCGGATACACCAGAGAACGATGCAGCCTTCCCCCGCCAGACACATGCCGGGAACCCGGCGCTCTACCCGCAGGTCAAAATGGTCTGCCAGATGGAACTGACCAGCCATCTGCTGACGGCTGCAGCCTTCGGCACGATGAAGAACAGCGAAAATGAGCTTGCTGAGCAACTTATAGAACAAACCGGCGATAACACCCTGACGTTAATGGATAAAGGTTATTACTCACTGGGACTGTTAAATGCCTGGAGCCAGGCGGGAGAACACCGCCACTGGATGATCCCTCTCAGAAAGGGAGCGCAATATGAAGAGATCAGAAAACTGGGTAAAGGCGATCATCTGGTGAAGCTGAAAACCAGCCCGCAGGCACGAAAAAAGTGGCCGGGGCTGGGAAATGAGGTGACAGCCCGCCTGCTGACCGTGACGCGCAAAGGAAAAGTCTGCCATCTGCTGACGTCGATGACGGACGCCATGCGCTTCCCCGGAGGAGAAATGGCGGATCTGTACAGTCATCGCTGGGAAATCGAACTGGGATACAGGGAGATAAAACAGACGATGCAACTGAGCAGGCTGACGCTGAGAAGTAAAAAGCCGGAGCTTGTGGAGCAAGAGCTGTGGGGTGTCTTACTGGCTTATAATCTGGTGAGATATCAGATGATTAAAATGGCAGAACATCTGAAAGGTTACTGGCCGAATCAACTGAGTTTCTCAGAATCATGCGGAATGGTGATGAGAATGCTGATGACATTGCAGGGCGCTTCACCGGGACGTATACCGGAGCTGATGCGCGATCTTGCAAGTATGGGACAACTTGTGAAATTACCGACAAGAAGGGAAAGAGCCTTCCCGAGAGTGGTAAAGGAGAGGCCCTGGAAATACCCCACAGCCCCGAAAAAGAGCCAGTCAGTTGCTTAACTGACTGGCATTACTCAAGCCTGAGCCATCCATAATCACATCGCATAACCTATAGATCTGATGTAACGTCATAGTCAACTCGCATTGACAAAACGGTTTTTAGCTCAGATAAGCCAACCGGCTAAGTTTTATCGTGGGTATTGTGGCAGGCGTTGAAGTACTGACGACGGTAATATCGGGAATATGATCAGGTACTGATTCTGGTTAGCTCCTTGTAGCGTAAGGCTTTATCGGAGATCCGAGCCTGTACATAGATTTGTGTAATTGCCTGATTTTGATATGTTCAATCCAGCATCAAATGAAGGTTAATTTATGGACGAAAAACAGTTACAGGCTCTGGCTAACGAACTGGCCAAAAACCTCAAAACCCCTGAAGACCTCAGTCAGTTTGATCGGCTGCTGAAAAAGCTCAGCGTTGAAGCCGCTCTCAATGCAGAGATGACACACCATCCTGGGTATGAGAAAAATCAGTCCAGACCAGGAGCTAACTCCCGCAACGGTTTTTCCACAAAGACCGTTATCACAGGCGACGGTCCACTGGAACTGCGTACTCCGCGCGATCGTGACGGTACCTTCGAACCACAACTGGTAAAGAAAAATCAGACCCGTATTACCGGGATGGATAACCAGATCCTCTCGTTGTATGCCAAAGGGATGACCACCCGTGAGATAGCTGCTGCGTTCAAAGAACTGTATGACGCAGATGTTTCACCGGCACTGATATCAAAGGTTACCGATGCCGTGATGGAGCAGGTTGTAGAATGGCAAAACCGACCACTGGATGCTGTTTACCCCATTGTTTATCTTGACTGTATCGTCCTGAAAGTTCGGCAGGACAGTCGCGTCATCAACAAATCGGTGTTCCTGGCACTGGGCATCAATATCGAAGGTCAGAAAGAACTGCTGGGTATGTGGCTGGCCGAAAATGAAGGGGCGAAGTTCTGGCTCAATGTGCTGACTGAACTGAAAAACCGCGGTCTGAACGATATCCTCATCGCCTGTGTGGATGGCCTGAAAGGCTTCCCGGATGCCATCAACACAGTATATCCGAAGGCCCGCATCCAGTTATGCATCGTGCATATGGTGCGCAACAGCCTGCGCTTCGTGTCATGGAAGGACTACAAAGCCGTCACTCGCGACCTGAAAGCGATTTATCAGGCTCCCACGGAAGAGGCAGGCCAGCAGGCACTGGAAGCGTTCGCTGCGGCCTGGGACTGTCGCTATCCTCAGATAAGCCGAAGCTGGCAGGCTAACTGGCCGAATCTTGCCACGTTCTTCGCTTATCCAACGGACATCCGCAAAGTGATCTATACGACGAATGCCATCGAGTCGCTAAACAGCGTGATCCGCCATGCGCTCAAAAAGCGTAAAGTGTTCCCGACAGACGACTCGGTGAAAAAAGTGGTGTGGCTGGCAATCCAGTCTGCGTCCCAGAAATGGACGATGCCGTTGAAGGACTGGCGAATGGCAATGAGCCGCTTTATTATCGAGTTCGGTGACCGCCTGGACGGTCACTTCTGAGAAAAGGCATTTACACAGAATCTTAAACAGGCTCGAATTCTGTGTCACGTTAAAAATTCTACAGCGTCATCACAGTATTCAGTTGTATTAGCTCAGACCTGATCTGACAGTTACCGGTTATTTATACAGGTATCTGTCAGATTACATCTGGCTTAAATTTTTCTCAGCCCAGATGCGTTTTCCATCAAGTAATGTTTCCATTGGCGTCCGGCCACAGCACATTTTCCCCTGATGAGTTCGCTCATTATTATAGCGAGCCAGCCATTCATCAAGATCTGATTGTAATGTATCGAGTTCGCCATACAGTTTTTTGCGGAACGCTACCTGATAAAACTCCTGCAATATCGTCCTGTGGAACCGTTCGCAGATGCCGTTTGTCTGCGGCGACATCGCTTTGGTCTTCGTGTGGTCGATATCATTTATTGCCAGATAAAGCTGGTAATCATGCTGCTCCACTTTGCCGCAGTACTCCGTACCCCTGTCGGTCAGTATTCTCAGCATTGGCAGGTCCTGAGACGCGTAAAATGGCAACACGCGATCATTCAACAGATCAGCCGCTGTAATCGGCGTTTTAGTGACATACAGCTTGCAGTGCGCAACCTTCGAGTACGTATCAACGAACGTCTGCTGATAAATACGTCCTACACCTTTCAGGTTGCCCACGTAGAACGTGTCCTGAGAGCCCAGATAACCCGGATGAGCGGTTTCAATTTCGCCACAAGCCTCGTCATAGACGCTTTTTGAAGTTTTCAAGATTGTGGCGCAGCCAGACAGAGCGGACACCACTTCCTGAGATAAAAACGCCCTGTTTACGCAGCTCATTGCTGGTCCGGTGCTGACTATGCGCAGGGAACGCGACAGCATAATCAACAACAGCCTGTTCAGTTGCGTCGTCGGTACGATTTTTGAGATTGGGCGCGCGTCGGCTGCGGTTAATCAGCGCATCCACACCGCCTTCATCAGCCAGTTCGCGATAACGGTAAAACGTATCACGGGAGACCCCATGATTTTACAGGCTTTAGATACGTTATTGAGTTCTTCAGCCAGATTGAGCAAACCTGTTTTGTGTTTGATGACGGGATTGGTAGTATGAAGCATGAGAGTTACCTCGTGTTTTGTATAAGGATTCGACACCCATATCAAAACCGGTAACTCTCAACCTTTCAAGGCCAGGTGTCAGATCAAGTCGCGACTAATACAATTCAGTCGACCTTCAAAATAAATAGCTAACTGTGACAATGTCAAATTCCAGCTCAGGACTGGCATTGTCCATTTTTCCTGTGCGTTCTAATCCAGCGCCCAACAGATGAACGGGCGCAGCAGAGCGTTCTGGCAACGTCGCGGACACGGTCGCCCCGGTGCAGCATCAGCATGGCAGTCAGTCTGCGGGCATAATTTTTATCGTGTGTTTTATGGATAGCTTTCTGCATCAGGCGTCGTTCGTCACGGGAAATTAGTGCTCTACTATTCCGCGCAGCTAAGTTCAATTGAGCAGAGCCGTTCTGCTTCGGTAAACATTATTTATCTTCTGAGAGTCCATGAAAACATCCGCACCCCAAAACGGTCAACAATCTTGGCGTTGACACATCGCAAAGTCATCTACACAACGAACGCCATCGAGTCGCTGAACAGCCTGATCCGGTATGCCATTAGAAACGCAAGGTGTTCCCAACGGACGAGGCAGTAAAAAAGGTGGTGTGGCTGGCAATCCAAGCCACGTCACAGAAATGGACAATGCCGCTGAGGGACTGGTGAATGGAAATGAGGCGCTTTCTTATCGAGTTTGGTGACCGCCTTGACGGTCACCTTTAAGGAAACAGAATGGTCAACAGACTCGTTTTTTACGAAGAATTAAATAATTCTCACATTTTATCACTCCCATTGTCCAGATAGTTTCCGAAAATTATTTGCTCCTGACATGTTTGTACCAAATCCGTCCCAATTCATTGTTGATTCGTCTTTATATGTATACATTTTTCCTCTATAACTCAATTGTACCTCTACCGAGTGATTTCCCCAGTGGTTTTCCCAACAATCATTTCCCATCGAGTTGACAGAAGTTGCGCCAAAATCATTTGAATAAAAATCCACACTACCACTGACAGCTCCCTGCAATATATCCTTGCTAGCAGCGCCATGCCCGTTTATTGCCTTTTGTCTAAGAATTAAATTCATTGGTTCAAGCAAAGTATTTGAACCAAAATTAAACTTGGCTCTGGGGGCAATAATAACATGTCTCAACCCTTCAAGTAGGTTTTTCCTACACATACCTGCTGGAGAATTATCACCGTTCCAGGCGATGTAAGACATAACAGAAAATTCAAGCCCTTTTAATTCCGGTGGTGTAAGAGCTTTAACAGAAATATCTTTGCTATATATGCTATTATCACTTCCGGCTCTACCATAATAAATTATTTCAAGAGTTATCGTTTTATCCCAAAATGATTTATTTGCGGGGATGCTTTCATTTCTATCTTCAAACTCAGATATTGAACTGTATTCTTTATCATATAGAGTTTGCCCCGTGTTTTTATCTTTCAGTTTCACAGCGACTTTGTGCGGATTTTTATACTTATCCTGCGTTCTCCAGTTAAACATCATACTATCTGATGTATAAAATGGTTTCCATTCTCCCGAGGAGTTCCTCTCCCCTTGGTTTGTATATTGAACATCATGTATACCAATAACTGGTTTCGTATATACTTCTACATCATAGTATCCACTACTTTGCTCATAATATTCGTTAGGTAGTACATTCAGTGTTAGCCTCGACTGGCCCTCTCCTAATGAGGAGATGGTCCCTGACTCAGTGAGGTTAACAGCATTAGGATTACTACTCTCCCACCTTATTTGTAACTCTGAAGGGACATTTTCATTTGGAGATTGCACGATATAACTTGCTTTATCATTTGTTTCCTCAGTTGTTTTATTAAAGACAATTAAATGAACACCTTTATTAATTATATATGGGACTTTTATAGAGGCAGATTTAAATCTTTCATTCTCTTTTGTTGTCGCAATGATATTAGTTGAACCAGGTTTAACTTTGCTCAGCACACCATTATCAGAAATTGTTGCTACAGAAGGATTATCAACAATGTATTCAAGAGATAACTCACCTCCCACATCCTGATTATCAAAGGCAACCTCTATTTTATTCTCAGTCTTGTCATTCCATTTAGTTTGAATTATTGATTGCGTAGATTTCAAACCCGGCTCCGCTTTATCAACAACTAACTCATAACTGGCCTGAGCAGGATTGAACTGACCATTACCTGAAGTTTGCACTGTGACGGTGGCCACTCCTGACTTATGTAAGGTTACTCTACCAGTAGAGGAATTAACTGAGGCCACTTCAGGTGAAGAACTGGACCACATTTGCTGTACTTCGCCTGGTATACCATTTGCTATTTGTGATTGTGTAAAGTTTTTGGTGTAACTTACTCTCTGTTGAGCATTAGCAAAACGTATATCTGGTGTAGTTGCTCCGACTGTAATAGTTATACCAGAGCCTATTGTTTGACCATCGACTTTTGCCAACAAAGTTACTTGTCCTTTATTTGTTGACATTGCCTTAATCTGATAGCTCCCATCACCATTATCAGTGACAGGTGAAAGGGTGAAGCCACTCAATGCGTTGTAGCCATCAATATTTATCGCTTTATTTGTAATGCCATTATCATAGATGTCCTTCAGTATTACTGTCAGTGTTACAGTTTCTTTACCATCCGCTCCGATGCTCTTTTTATCCGCTATAAAGCTGGATTTAGATACATCTAAAATTCCTGGGATTACAACCACCTTGCTTGCCTGTTTTTTATTATTATCATCGAGATATGCTGTCATTATCAACTCTCCCGAAGTATTACTTTTCACTGTTGTAGTTGCAATACCATCATTATTAGTACGAGAAACAGGATCAAAACTTTCGGCTTGTCCTTTTAGTTGCCACGAAACAACAACCCCAGGTAATTTATTTCCGAGGGCATCAGTTACTGTTGCACTATATGTCACACCGTTAGCATCTCCAGCCGTAAAACTATTTTTAGTTGGTGTAACCTGAACAATATTCCAACTATCTACATCACCTTTTACAGTCAAGTTTCTTGTCTTATTCAACGTCTTGTTATTTACCATAACAGACAAGTTTGCTAAACCCGATTTATTCCCGGTAACTGCCATTATATAATGACCTGGCTTGCTATTATCTTCTTGAGCATCGCCAATAGTTACAGATGTATTATCACTATTTCCTTTTACCATTTGCCCTGATAAGGGATTACCATTTTGATCCTTCAACACCAATTCCAATATTGCAAACTCTTTACCTGCCATAATGGTAGTGGGTGTTAAATTAAGTTCAGAGCGCGATTCATCCGGTCTCCCTTCACTAAATAAAACATCTGGTGCATTAATTGTTCCTGAAGGGAGAATTAAACTGACTTTTGCTGTTCCTGCTTGTGAGCGAGTTACAGTAACACGGGTACTGCCTGATGCATCTGTATTGGTTACAATATCTCCTAATATGCTTCCATTATTAGAGGACCAAGCGACAGGGACACCTTCTCCTAATGGATTATTGTTTTTATCGACAAGTAGTGCAGTATAAGTTACCTGTTCATCGACAACAGCAAATGTTGGTTCAGCGCTGATTTTACCTTTAATTGTGGCAGAACTGACATCTGCTTTCAGAGTCAAATGAGTCTGTTCCATTACAGAAGCACCATTCACTAATGCTGTGATGGTTGTCTTACCTGCTTTTTTACCACTTATCTGAGCTTCATAAACCCCCTCAGCTATCTTAACAAAAGTGCTTGTGGTAATAGATAAATCAGGAGAAAATTTTAATTTAATATGATTTTCCATATCATCTTGCAAATCACCATTAGCATTCCTGACAATAACTCTAACAGTTGCATTTTCTACCCCTGCAGTAATTGTTGTTGGCGTTACACTCAGTGACGATCTGTATTCTTTCGTAAAGGTGACATTTGCGGATGCCAAGCGAGTATTACGTGCAAATGGAGTTATGGTGAAAATTTCAGATTCTGTACCCGCTGTAAGAATTGAAACGTATTCTCCTGTAGCCTGACGACTAAATGGGGTGAATATTGCTCCTGTTTTCCCCCTTTGCTTTGTTTCTTTTTGTACCGTTATTTCTTTTTCAGATATATCAACCGGGTTACCTTCATGATCATTTATTCTAAGCACCAATTGTTGCTGAGATTTTCCGTCTGCAGGAAGAATTACATTATCCGGAGTGAGTGTACTCATGTTGGCATTAATAGCTGCCTGTGTAACGCTTATTTGTGTCTCTGACTTATTCGAAACATTACCTTTTTTGTCTACAGCTACTGCTGTGATCGTATATGTATTTATCCCCTGTTGACCAGACTGATAAGCTGGCAGTTCCACACTGTAATCAGAGTTACCATCTGATATGATTTTTCCACCTGCTGCTATTAATGACGATGCTGACCAGTCAATACGTTCTATGCCATATTTGCTGTTTATTGAAACACCAAGAGATTTTTTCTCCCCTGCATACCCAGTCACTAGCTTTGTCGTCTTCAGGCTAATAACCTCTTTTCTACGGTACTCTAAAATAATGTTATTATTACGTTCAACAAAGTCATAACGATTCCCTGTTAATGTACGCTTTGCAGAAACAGCATCAGGATTAATTTGCTGTTGCCATGGAATATTTGGCTGATAATTCATCTGAACCCCAATGCGTGCATCTTTTACACCAGAGGCTCCTTCGCTATATTCGGTATTGAATGTTAATAAAGGGAATGGTGTGTAATTAATTCCTGCTGTAATAGCATAAGGATCATGTTGCCGATTATTTTTGCCAAAAAGTCCGACTTCATTTCCATAATATTGTTCATATCTCAGTTCACCACCCAACTGTGGAAGAGTAGGAAGCCATACCTGAGACCGGATATCCCACCCATTCGTTGGTCGCTCTTCGTAATCATCCTGATCTGGCGAGCTCTTCCAATTTGTTAAGCGTAAATAACCATTAGCTCCTAATTTTAGAAAGTCTCTCCAATATTCTACCCCCACACCCAAACGAGTATGGTTTCGAGACAAGTCATAATCTAAGAAAGAGTTACTTCCCAGCATCCAATTATTATTATACCAACGATAGCCGATTCCTAAATTTGATAAAAATCGTTCATCTGTATGATGTAAGCTTCCCTGGCTAAAAAGGAAACTATTTTTTTGTTCAAATAAGGGCATAAGCAAGTCTATTTGCGAATTTTTCAAAGAAAAATTCTCATCTGTTTCAATCTTTACGCGGGCTGTCCCAAAATTACTTAACCATTGTTGAATTTGACGGCTAACTGTGCTCGTAGCTATCGCTCTGGCATTAGAAAAAGATTCTCCAATATTTTTAGCTACAGATGCCACTTTATGAAGGTTTTCACTCTCCGAATTCTTATCCCCTATCTCATCCCATATTACTGGTACAAAAGAAACGGCAGGAATATTAATTTCGTCTCCTTCTTTTATATTTTCAATGCCATCTGGGAATGTTTTTTCTTGGTTTATATTTTTTAGTTCTGCTAAAGTAATCCTGTTTTTGTCTAGAATTGTTTTTATTGACTCTCCTTCCAACAAAATATAAGATTTTGTTTTGTACTTTGTGTCGATTTTATCTGCTGGTATAAGTTTAAATGTTTCTGAAGAATATGCTGGATATGGTATAAACGTTAATGAAATAGACATGAGCAGATGAATTGCCATATTAAATATGGCAGTTAACTTAAACGTTGCCGAATAACTATTTACTCTTACCGTCATTTTATAAATTCCATTAAAATTAAATATGATAACAAAGACTATCTTTTATTTATATTCTATGAGCACATATCTTTACCTCCCTTATTACTATAAAACGAAATATGACTGTAAAAATGGTAAATAATTCTGTGGATATTTGATTGTGTCGGTTTTTTTTCGAGTTGCAAGTGATTTTTTAATTGTGGTTATGCGATTGTTTTACATTTTTTGTAAACTTAATTATATTTAAGATGACGTTTAAAAATAAATAATGTTTTCATGGGGGGCGTTCCTTGCTGTGTGTAATGCTTATTAAAAATAATTTTATTTTTAGTGCTTATAAAAAAAGCAATCACATTCCATAGATAATATCTATAAGTTAAAATAATACACACATTGCAATAAAATAGCCCACTGCCAGATCTTTTATTATCTCTGCTTAGCCTCAGATTAAGCATTTTATAATGAAATCCCCTAAGAGTAAACTCAGTGAACTACATTGGTGTGGGGCTTATGAACTGACAATTCAGTCATTCTGTATCTGGCTACGCCAGTTTTCACGTTTTTCCTGCCCAGTACTAAGGCTGGAATAATGGAATTCTCCGCATGAAATTTGCGGCAATCCGTTTACATATACACTCTGCTTGTTCTGTTTTCAATATTGCAAATTCATATTCTGGTGGAGTTTTCTTCACTAAATAGCTGCGCCGAATAGTAGAGCACTTTGAGGGAACTCAGCCCGGATTGTGCGATCTCATCAGTGCCGCTCAATGTGGAAGCTGTTGAAAAAAGTTCGCTATTTTATGGAAACTGATCCTACCCTCGTAATATGGACACAGCTCTAAGCGAGGTTCTGGTTTTAAAATTGTTTCGGACTGAGACCGCCACACCAACTGTACCGTCGCCAGCGATTGTAATCACATTCGATATAATTAAACACTGTTGCCCGCATTATTTCCCGGCAGATAAAGTGTTCTCCATGGAGACATTCCACTTTCAGCGAATGAAAGAAGCTTTCCACGCAGGTATTATCGTAGCAGCAGCCCTTTGCGCTCATACTGCCACGCAGATTATGCCGCTTCAGCAGCGCCAATAATCTGCTGAACTCTACTGGCTTCCACGATCCGTGTGAACGATACATGACATCAGTTGCCGTGGATGTTCAAAACGGGTCAGATCACCAAGTTCAGAAATTAAACCAACAGCAGTAATGAACTGAATGCCCCACATGGCCTGCAGCGCTTTAATAACCGGGTAGGTAAAGGCGCCATTCTGTAACAGCTTCCCGCAAAGCCGCTTCCAGTCGAACACAAGTTCTGAACCCACAGAGCATCTCAGGAACGACAAAAACCAGCCGAAAAAGGAGTAATGCACGTAACAACTACTCCACTAAAACACTGCCCAGCACTGATGGCGAAGTTGAACTCAAAACCCCTCGAGATCGTGACGGTACCTTCAGCCACAACTTATTCGAAAAAACAGATGCGCATTACACAATAGCTCGGCAAACTATCTCGCTTTACACGAAAGACATGAGCACGCGTGAAATCGTCGCCACATTTCAAAGAAATGTACGATGCTGACGTGTCGCCCACACTGATATTACTGAACGTGGTTACCTGAAAAAACCGGCCATAAAAACCTGCAGTTTTATCAGGGATACAAATCCCAGACGCTGAAGCATCACCCACCTCCGACGATATGCTTTTAGTGCAGCCGCCTTGTCCGGTTCCGAAGCCGGGTTGACAGACAATGCCAGAGATGCCTTCTCCCTGAAAGATGACCACATGTACACCTGAACATCCTTTTCAGTCCCCGGCAGGCAACGCTGTACTGCCTGCTGTAATAACAGGGATAGCTGAATACTCCCACAAACTCCATTCACCACCACAATATTACTGCCATATATAATACCGCTCCGGTACACCTCATCAGGACACAGAACAACCAGCCGGATATCATAACGACAGGCTACCCATTGTGTTATCCTCAGATACCGCCATCCTCCCAGCAACGGCGCACTACTGAAGCAGAGAATCAGTGTATCTCCAGCACAGAGTCGGAAAACTGATCGAAGAGGTCTGGCGGCAATCCCCGCCCCCTTTAACAGGTGTATCACGCCAGTTGTTTCATGGCTGCAGCACCCGGCAACCCATACTGACTTCATACGTTGTAACAACTTATTTATCCGTCTGCTCCTGCAGCAACGATGTCACCGCAGCAACATACTTTTTGCGAAAATCCTCTACGCTGTCTGCCCGAAAGGCGCTGTTCTCAATACGATACCTTCCATTAACATAAACGGATGGCGTACCCGTCACTCCGTACTCCCGAAAAAGACGTTTCTGCTTCGCCGTCATATCTGCCACCTCAGGGCTGGCCAGCATACGGTCATATTCTGACGGAAGCACTCCCGCGCGGACAAAGACATTACGGATATCTTTGGAAGATTTTAGCTCCCTCGTTTTTTGAACAGCCTGAAATAACAGAGGTTCCATTTTATCCTCAATACCCATCACCATCGCCACTGACCATGCACGGGTAAGTTCTTCTCCCAGACTACCCAGAAATCCAACATGGTATTTCACCATTTTTCCGTCAGCAGGCAGATTCTCGCGGACAGCCTTATCAATACCGTACTCCTGAGAAAAAGCATAACAGGGAGGGCAGTAAAAAGAGAAAAACTCAACGACGTTTTCCTTTTCCTGAACAGCGCCGGCAACCGTTTTATCCAGTGTTGAATACAATCCGTTCTCCTGTGCATTCACTGAACCAGCTATAGCCATACACAAAAAAAGGAGCATTAGTTTCATTGTACGCATTTATATTATTCCAGTAATTCTATCAAATGATGAGCTTGATTAATTCAGAAGATTTTAGTCAATAGATTACCTATTACCATTGTGACCCGGCCCAGTTATTTGGTGCTGTTTGAACATCCGGAATGATTAGGGTCCACATATATAGATATACCATACCCGTTTACTATTTCCATAGTTTTTAATGATGTTATTGATGTATTGCGAGTCTTTATGCGACCAATAAATAGAGTGTTTTTGTCTTTTTTATTCCCAATTATTATATTATTTGTTATATTTTTCTCGAACTATTTATCGATTTCGTTACATTTTTCTGTATGTAGCTATACGCAATGAACTTCAAGACGTTTGTTTCAGCATCGGACATTAATATTAATTCGGGATACAACCAGCGTCGCTATATCCGTCAACGTTTTTTCAAAAAGGGTCGTGTATTCAAAGTGTTAATTTTTGTTATATCAGTTAACACTCCCGCTCAATAAATGTACCAATCACTTTATCGTACATTTCTGTAGATTTCGAATACCCAAGAGTCTTTCGGTTTAGCCGTTTCAGGCTGTTCCTGAGGTTCAGATTTTCAGAGAGTTTTTAATATGCGCACAACGGCATTAATGCTGATGTACAACGCCCGGGCGGTGTCGATGATACATGCATTGTTCATAACAAGGTCACAATTTGCTCTTTCATACCATGCTGGCAGGCACGATAAGCATAATCAAGCTGGAAAGTCCAGCGGCACATTTGGCATCGATAGTGCTGATGTTTAGCTCTTACCAAACCATGTTTTTTAACTGATTCGGTTTGCCCACAAAACGGGCATTTTACGTCAACTTTAACCATTGAGAACTCTCAGCCAAAAAAGAGAGTTTACAGCATAATCAACACATTGAATACTTAACCCAGAACATGATGCAATAAAAATTTAACTAATCGAAAAATACGATGCAGACGAGCTGTTAACAGTTAACTCAAATAGTATCGTTTTTTTATAGTCAAATCCTTTCCGATTTTTATAATAGACGAAATTGTACTTCTGTATTTTTTGATATTTATTTGTCATTGATCAATATATTTTCAGTATAAGTTATTTCCACAAGTGAAGGATTTTATATGTTACCGTTCAATAATTCGCCGGCAGGTTTTTGTTCACGAATGTGTGAGGCCAGTAATGGTTCTCCTTCTTATCCCGAAGGCGTTAGTGAACTTAATAATAACCATTCACTTACTCCTGACTTGCAGGATAAACTCGAGATAATGTTTGCCGTTTATACAAGTGCCACAAATACTAAAGAGCGCGAAGAATGGCTGTATCCAGAGCTAGATGGTTTTGTAAATAACTTAATGGAGAAAAGGAATTCTGTATTTGAGTTAAAAGTAAGCGGCTCGTCAGAACCGTATTGATATTTACTGAGAGCTCAGATCAACTTTCCAGGGCAACAGATCGCGTACCCGGTTTGCCGGCCAGTCCTGGATATGTTCAATGACGTAACGCAGCCACTTTTCTGGCTCCACATTGTTCAGACGGCATGTGCCGATCAGCGAGTACAACACCGCTGCATGTTCACCACCGCTGTCGGAACCCGCGAACATCCAGTTTTTCCGGCCTACGGCCACTCCCCGTAAGGCGTTCTCTGCGATGTTGTTGTCGATTTCCACCCAGCCATTACTGCAGTACACGTTCAGTGCATCCCACTGTTTCAGCAGGTATGCGAACGCTTTTGCCGTATCTGAGTGACGCGACAGTGTTTTCATCTGTTGCTGTATCCAGTCATACAGTGACTGCATCAGTGGCGCGGCTCTGGCTTTTCTTGCCGCCAGACGCTGTTCTGCTGAACAGCCCCGGACCTCTGCCTCGATAGCATACAGTTCACCGATACGCTGCAGGGCTTCCGTGGTGATGTCGGTGGGCGCTCTTGCATGCACATCGTGGATTTTTCTCCGGGCATGAGCCATACACGCGGCTTCCGTTATTCTGCCGGATTCGTATAACACCCGGTAACCACCGTAAGCATCGGCCTGAAGCACACCGCTGTAACCGGCCAGGTGATTTTGTGGATGGATACCTTTCCGGTCCGGACTGTACGCGAACTCAGCCCGGTCAGCTACCGTGCACATGGCCTGCCCGTATTGGAGAATCTGCTGGAGCAGGACTTCAGTAACCGGCTCATTTAAACCGTCTGGTCTGTTTCCTCCGGCTCCACAAAAATAATGTCCATCATTTTTAATGGACACTATCGTATGAAACACCGGACCTGGATCACTGAAGCTTTACGTCTTCACTTTGAAGAACATTTACCCCGGGTTGTGGCCGGGCGTCGCCTGGGTGTACCAAAATCAACAGTTTGTAGTATGTTCGTGCGCTTTCGGAGAGCTGGCCTTTCGTGGCCTTTGCCCGCAGGCATGTCGGAGCAGGAACTTGATGCCTGCCTTTACGGACAATTTTCCACGGTACCAGTCGTACGTCCTGAAAGCACCGTTATATCCGAAGCCCCCGTGGTAAAAAAACGTCCCCGGCGGCCCAACTTCCCTTATGAGTTTAAAATCGCCTTAGTGGAGCAGTCACTGCAGCCCGGAGCCTGTGTGGCGCAGATCGCCCGGGAAAACGGAATCAACGATAACCTGCTCTTCAACTGGCGCCATCAATACCGGAAAGGTGGCCTGCTGCCTTCCGGAAAAAATATGCCGGCACTGCTTCCCGTGACGTTAACGCCGGAGCCGGATAATAAAATCCCGGCCCCCGCACAGGAACCAGAGCAGATAAATACACCGTCCGACAGTCTGTGTTGTGAGCTGGTTCTGCCGGCCGGAACTCTCAGGCTTAAAGGTAAACTGACGCCGGCGTTATTACAGACACTTATCCGCGAAATAAAAGGGAGCAGCCACTGATGATATCTCTCCCTGCCGGTTCGCGTATCTGGCTGGTTGCAGGTATCACCGACATGCGGAATGGCTTTAACGGCCTGGCATCAAAAGTTCAGAACGTCCTGAAGGATGACCCGTTCTCCGGACACCTGTTCATCTTCCGCGGACGCCGGGGTGACCAGATAAAAGTGTTGTGGGCTGACAGTGACGGACTGTGCCTCTTCACCAAACGCCTGGAGCGGGGCCGCTTCGTCTGGCCAGTCACCCGTGACGGTAAGGTGCACCTTACTCCGGCTCAGTTATCCATGCTTCCTGAAGGTATCAACTGGAAGCACCCGAAACGAACGGAACGCGCTGGAATCCGCATATAACCCGTTGTAAAGTGAGGATATGGACACCTCACTTGCTCATGAGAACGCCCGCCTGCGGGCACTGTTGCAGACGCAACAGGACACCATCCGCCAGATGGCTGAATACAACCGCCTGCTCTCACAGCGGGTGGCGGCTTATGCTTCCGAAATCAACCGGCTGAAGGCGCTGGTTGCGAAACTGCAACGTATGCAGTTCGGTAAAAGCTCAGAAAAACTTCGTGCAAAAACCGAACGGCAGATACAGGAAGCTCAGGAGCGAATCAGCGCACTTCAGGAAGAAATGGCGGAAACGCTGGGTGAGCAATATGACCCGGTACTGCCATCCGCCCTGCGCCAGTCTTCAGCCCGTAAACCGTTACCGGCCTCACTTCCCCGTGAAACCCGGGTTATCCGGCCGGAAGAGGAATGCTGTCCTGCCTGTGGTGGTGAACTCAGTTCTCTGGGATGTGATGTGTCAGAGCAACTGGAGCTTATCAGCAGCGCCTTTAAGGTTATCGAAACACAACGTCCGAAACTGGCCTGTTGCCGGTGCGACCATATCGTGCAGGCACCAGTACCGTCAAAACCCATTGCACGCAGTTATGCCGGAGCGGGGCTTCTGGCCCATGTTGTCACCGGGAAATATGCAGACCATCTGCCGTTATACCGCCAGTCAGAAATATACCGTCGTCAGGGAGTGGAGCTGAGCCGTGCCACACTGGGGCGCTGGACCGGTGCCGTTGCTGAACTGCTGGAGCCGCTGTATGACGTCCTGCGCCAGTATGTGCTGATGCCCGGTAAAGTCCATGCCGATGATATCCCCGTCCCGGTCCAGGAGCCGGGCAGCGGTAAAACCCGGACAGCCCGGCTGTGGGTCTACGTCCGTGATGACCGCAACGCCGGTTCACAGATGCCCCCGGCGGTCTGGTTCGCGTACAGTCCGGACCGGAAAGGTATCCATCCACAGAATCACCTGGCCGGTTACAGCGGTGTGCTTCAGGCCGATGCTTACGGTGGTTACCGGGTGTTATACGAATCCGGCAGAATAACGGAAGCCGCGTGTATGGCTCATGCCCGGAGAAAAATCCACGATGTGCATGCAAGAGCGCCCACCGACATCACCACGGAAGCCCTGCAGCGTATCGGTGAACTGTATGCTATCGAGGCAGAGGTCCGGGGCTGTTCAGCAGAACAGCGTCTGGCGGCAAGAAAAGCCAGAGCCGCGCCACTGATGCAGTCACTGTATGACTGGATACAGCAACAGATGAAAACACTGTCGCGTCACTCAGATACGGCAAAAGCGTTCGCATACCTGCTGAAACAGTGGGATGCACTGAACGTGTACTGCAGTAATGGCTGGGTGGAAATCGACAACAACATCGCAGAGAACGCCTTACGGGGAGTGGCCGTAGGCCGGAAAAACTGGATGTTCGCGGGTTCCGACAGCGGTGGTGAACATGCGGCGGTGTTGTACTCGCTGATCGGCACATGCCGTCTGAACAATGTGGAGCCAGAAAAGTGGCTGCGTTACGTCATTGAACATATCCAGGACTGGCCGGCAAACCGGGTACGCGATCTGTTGCCCTGGAAAGTTGATCTGAGCTCTCAGTAAATATCAATACGGTTCTGACGAGCCGCTTACAGTTGAAGAGCAGGTTATCGTTGATTCCGTTTTCCCGGGCGATCTGCGCCACACAGGCTCCGGGCTGCAGTGACTGCTCCACTAAGGCGATTTTAAACTCATAAGGGAAGTTGGGCCGCCGGGGTAATGCCGATCAGTTAAGGATCAGTTGACCGATCCAGTGGCTGTGTAAGAATCCGGAAACGCTCACTCGTTTCCGGATTTTTTTATGCACATTGGACAGGCCCTTGATCTGGTATCCCGTTACGATTCTCTGCGTAACCCACTGACTTCTCTGGGGGATTACCTCGACTCCGAACTCATCTCTCGTTGCCTTGCCGAATCAGGTACTGTAACGCTACGCAAGCGCCGTCTTCCCCTCGAAATGATGGTCTGGTGTATTGTTGGCATGGCGCTTGAGCGTAAAGAACCTCTTCACCAGATTGTGAATCGCCTGGACATCATACTACCGGGCAATCGCCCCTTCGTTGCCCCCAGTGCCGTTATTCAGGCCCGCCAGCGCCTGGGAAGTGAGGCTGTCCGCCGCGTGTTCACGAAAACAGCGCAGCTCTGGCATAACGCCACGCCGCATCCGCACTGGTGCGGCCTGACCCTGCTGGCCATCGATGGTGTGTTCTGGCGCACACCGGATACACCAGAGAACGATGCAGCCTTCCCCCGCCAGACACATGCCGGGAACCCGGCGCTCTACCCGCAGGTCAAAATGGTCTGCCAGATGGAACTGACCAGCCATCTGCTGACGGCTGCAGCCTTCGGCACGATGAAGAACAGCGAAAATGAGCTTGCTGAGCAACTTATAGAACAAACCGGCGATAACACCCTGACGTTAATGGATAAAGGTTATTACTCACTGGGACTGTTAAATGCCTGGAGCCAGGCGGGAGAACACCGCCACTGGATGATCCCTCTCAGAAAGGGAGCGCAATATGAAGAGATCAGAAAACTGGGTAAAGGCGATCATCTGGTGAAGCTGAAAACCAGCCCGCAGGCACGAAAAAAGTGGCCGGGGCTGGGAAATGAGGTGACAGCCCGCCTGCTGACCGTGACGCGCAAAGGAAAAGTCTGCCATCTGCTGACGTCGATGACGGACGCCATGCGCTTCCCCGGAGGAGAAATGGCGGATCTGTACAGTCATCGCTGGGAAATCGAACTGGGATACAGGGAGATAAAACAGACGATGCAACTGAGCAGGCTGACGCTGAGAAGTAAAAAGCCGGAGCTTGTGGAGCAAGAGCTGTGGGGTGTCTTACTGGCTTATAATCTGGTGAGATATCAGATGATTAAAATGGCAGAACATCTGAAAGGTTACTGGCCGAATCAACTGAGTTTCTCAGAATCATGCGGAATGGTGATGAGAATGCTGATGACATTGCAGGGCGCTTCACCGGGACGTATACCGGAGCTGATGCGCGATCTTGCAAGTATGGGACAACTTGTGAAATTACCGACAAGAAGGGAAAGAGCCTTCCCGAGAGTGGTAAAGGAGAGGCCCTGGAAATAGCCCACAGCCCCGAAAAAGAGCCAGTCAGTTGCTTAACTGACTGGCATTAGGAAACGAGTGAGCGTTTCCGGATTCTTACACAGCCACTGGATCGGTCAACTGATCCTTAACTGATCGGCATTACCCCTTATTGAGGGAGTTTAAGAAACAATGTTTGCACCTGGGTTTTTGATGGCTTAAAACCATGGTGAATATAAAACTGTTTTGCGTTTTCCGTAAGTGCATGAACCATAATTGCACGCACACCTATATTTTCGGCCACTCTGTAACAACGACAAACCGCATCATGCAGTAAATCTGCACCAAGCCCTTTACCACGGAATGACGCATCAACAGCCAGGCGTGCAAGTATAATGACAGGGATGGGGTTAGGCATATTGCGCCGAAGATTACCTGTAGCTTCTGTATGGTTGACACTGCCAGTAGCCAGTGAGTAAAAACCGACTACTTGTTGCGTACCTTTCCTGCATACAACAAAAGTCCGGGTGGCTCCGAGAGCTTGATTTTTTAGCCCCTTCTGCTTTAACCAGTCATCAAGAACAGCTTCACCGCTGACAAATTCAGCGACCTGATGAAATGAGGATAAAGGTTCTGGTGCTGTTACACATCCCATTGAGGTTTCCTTGCCAGCAATTTTTCGATGGCAGGCTCATCTGTAACCGGAGCATCAAGCATTTCGATGAACTCTTCATATTGCCTGTCATTAAAATTAAACACCCGCCGGTCGAGAATAACATCTTCAGCAGCTTTACAGGCCATTTCCAGAATGAAGTCTGTACGTGACTTATGAAGAATTTCTGCAGCAGTGTCAATGAGTATCCGCTGTGATTCTCTTGCTCTGAGATTGAGTTGAACACCTGATTTCATAAAGCCTCCGTATATCATTTGCTTTACAACAATAGCACAGTGACGATATATAGCAAATGATATACACGAAGTAACAGGTTAGAAATGCCGCGTCAGCGGCATGGAAGGCGGCACTCCGTTGTTTCATATGATACCGGAGTAAAACCGCCGAAGCCCGGCGTAAGCCGGTACTGATTGATAGATTTCACCTTACCTATCCCCATCCTGCTAAGCCATATCCGCTTTCAGCCATGATAAAGCTTCTGTGCGCGGTCGGAGTGGTCCCGACGAGGGTTTAACCCGAGTCGGGGCGTATCTCCGCGTTAGCGGGCCGTCAGGGCCGCTTACGAGCGTGTACTCAATACGTCCAGCCAGAAGACTGACAGCGGTGAGGATGCTTAGTTACAACATTCATAATTAAAAGCGATGTTGTTCCCGCCCTTTGGGCGGGAGCGGCCTCGCTTTTCAGTTATGAGGGAGGGGCTTTGTGGTTTCGGTTCTGCGCTGGACCGGGGTTTTCCCAGTGGTTGTATTTGAGTGTTGTAACTAAAGTGACTCCGGTTGGGGCCCGCCGTTTGCGGTGGGAGGTGCATATCTGTCTGTCCAGAGGACAGGCAGTGAACAGGTTTTCTTTTTAAATGAATGTAATTAAGTAGTTTAAAGGAGATATAAGCAGGTGTTTAAAAGATACATTGCACCCTGTAAGGCTGGCGGCTGGCGCTTTATGACATGAACGGTTGTAACCTTATGGGGAAGTCCCTTGCAGTTAAATGTGGATAAGCAAAATTCCCCGTCGGTGAGGCGTGTTTTGTATTAAAAACAGGGGGACCGGATGCACCAGAAGGTGGATGATGAGGTTGTTTTTTGTAAGCGGCTCGTCAGAACCGTATTGATATTTACTGAGAGCTCAGATCAACTTTCCAGGGCAACAGATCGCGTACCCGGTTTGCCGGCCAGTCCTGGATATGTTCAATGACGTAACGCAGCCACTTTTCTGGCTCCACATTGTTCAGACGGCATGTGCCGATCAGCGAGTACAACACCGCCGCATGTTCACCACCGCTGTCGGAACCCGCGAACATCCAGTTTTTCCGGCCTACGGCCACTCCCCGTAAGGCGTTCTCTGCGATGTTGTTGTCGATTTCCACCCAGCCATTACTGCAGTACACGTTCAGGGCATCCCACTGTTTCAGCAGGTATGCGAACGCTTTTGCCGTATCTGAGTGACGCGACAGTGTTTTCGTCTGTTGCTGTATCCAGTCATACAGTGACTGCATCAGTGGCGCGCCTCTGGCTTTTCTTGCCGCCAGACGCTGTTCTGCTGAACAGCCCCGTACCTCTGCCTCGATAGCATACAGTTCACCGATACGCTGCAGGGCTTCCGTGGTGATGTCGGTGGGCGCTCTTGCATGCACATCGTGGATTTTTCTCCGGGCATGAGCCATACACGCGGCTTCCGTTATTCTGCCGGATTCGTATAACGCCCGGTAACCACCGTAAGCATCGGCCTGAAGCACACCGCTGTAACCGGCCAGGTGATTCTGTGGATGGATACCTTTCCGGTCCGGACTGTACGCGAACCAGACCGCCGGGGGCATCTGTGAACCGGCGTTGCGGTCATCACGGACGTAGACCCACAGCCGGGCTGTCCGGGTTTTACCGCTGCCCGGCTCCTGGACCGGGACGGGGATATCATCAGCATGGACTTTACCGGGCATCAGCACATACTGGCGCAGGACGTCATACAGCGGCTCCAGCAGTTCAGCAACGGCACCGGTCCAGCGCCCCAGTGTGGCACGGCTCAGCTCCACTCCCTGACGACGGTATATTTCTGACTGGCGGTATAACGGCAGATGGTCTGCATATTTCCCGGTGACAACATGGGCCAGAAGCCCCGCTCCGGCATAACTGCGTGCAATGGGTTTTGACGGTACTGGTGCCTGCACGATATGGTCGCACCGGCAACAGGCCAGTTTCGGACGTTGTGTTTCGATAACCTTAAAGGCGCTGCTGATAAGCTCCAGTTGCTCTGACACATCACATCCCAGAGAACTGAGTTCACCACCACAGGCAGGACAGCATTCCTCTTCCGGCCGGATAACCCGGGTTTCACGGGGAAGTGAGGCCGGTAACGGTTTACGGGCTGAAGACTGGCGCAGGGCGGATGGCAGTACCGGGTCATATTGCTCACCCAGCGTTTCCGCCATTTCTTCCTGAAGTGCGCTGATTCGCTCCTGAGCTTCCTGTATCTGCCGTTCGGTTTTTGCACGAAGTTTTTCTGAGCTTTTACCGAACTGCATACGTTGCAGTTTCGCAACCAGCGCCTTCAGCCGGTTGATTTCGGAAGCATAAGCCGCCACCCGCTGTGAGAGCAGGCGGTTGTATTCAGCCATCTGGCGGATGGTGTCCTGTTGCGTCTGCAACAGTGCCCGCAGGCGGGCGTTCTCATGAGCAAGTGAGGTGTCCATATCCTCACTTTACAACGGGTTATATGCGGATTCCAGCGCGTTCCGTTCGTTTCGGGTGCTTCCAGTTGATACCTTCAGGAAGCATGGATAACTGAGCCGGAGTAAGGTGCACCTTGCCGTCACGGGTGACTGGCCAGACGAAGCGGCCCCGCTCCAGGCGTTTGGTGAAGAGGCACAGTCCGTCACTGTCAGCCCACAACACTTTTATCTGGTCACCCCGGCGTCCGCGGAAGATGAACAGGTGTCCGGAGAACGGGTCATCCTTCAGGACGTTCTGAACTTTTGATGCCAGGCCGTTAAAGCCATTCCGCATGTCGGTGATACCGGCAACCAGCCAGATACGCGAACCGGCAGGGAGAGATATCATCAGTGGCTGCTCCCTTTTATTTCGCGGATAAGTGTCTGTAATAACGCCGGCGTCAGTTTACCTTTAAGCCTGAGAGTTCCGGCCGGCAGAACCAGCTCACAACACAGACTGTCGGACGGTGTATTTATCTGCTCTGGTTCCTGTGCGGGGGCCGGGATTTTATTATCCGGCTCCGGCGTTAACGTCACGGGAAGCAGTGCCGGCATATTTTTTCCGGAAGGCAGCAGGCCACCTTTCCGGTATTGATGGCGCCAGTTGAAGAGCAGGTTATCGTTGATTCCGTTTTCCCGGGCGATCTGCGCCACACAGGCTCCGGGCTGCAGTGACTGCTCCACTAAGGCGATTTTAAACTCATAAGGGAAGTTGGGCCGCCGGGGACGTTTTTTTACCACGGGGGCTTCGGATATAACGGTGCTTTCGGTAAGTACGACAGATGCTGTGGAGGCGCTTCCGTAAAGATGGGCGTCAAGTTCCCGCTCCGACATACCTGCGGGCAGAGGCCATGAAAGGCCAGCTTTGCGGAAGCGCACGAACATACTACAAACTGTTGATTTTGGTACGCCCAGGCGACGTCCGATCACAACCCGGGGTAAATGTTCTTCAAAGTGAAGGCGTAAAGCTTCAATAATCCAGGTCCGGTATTCCATACGGTAGTGTCCACTAAAAATGATGGACATTATTTTTGTGGAGCCGGAGGAAACAGACCAGACGGTTTAAATGAGCCGGTTACATACATAACGTTAATTGTCATCGTACATAAACTCACGCCAGATATTAAAAACAGTGCGCAATTAGGACTATCAAAAAGAGTTCTTTTTATTATAAATCGTTTTTTGATTTACTTTTATTTCATGATAAATAACTTTTCGCATACACCATTATCACTGGTGGTGCATAAAATATGTATTTTAAAAGTGAATACCTTTAGCGTTGATAACGCTCGGGGTTGTGCTTTTTTTACCAAATTGTTCAATTCACGAACAAATCGAAACACCATCATCATGCTTGCGCAAGGCAACCGCAAATTTTCTTCTACTTATTAAAATGTACCTTTGAAAAAGTAGATTTTCTGATTGACCAACTTGTGACACACTATGCCCAGTTTTTTACGTAGCAGACCGGATGCTTCCGCTGCACGGGATCCAGGATAAGAGTCACGTGAACAATCATGATTTTGAAATGCTTCCTGTTGCGCCAGAAGGAGAGTTCTTGCCCGCTCTGGCAGAGCGCGAGGCCGCGCTTAATCCTGTCAAAGCCTACTTGCTTTCACTCAACTCACCACGCAGTCGGCAAACGATGGCCTCGTTTTTAGGTACAGTCGCCCGGATGCTTGGCGCTCCACATGCTGAAGCCTGCCCCTGGGGAAGTTTGCGTCGCCATCACATCATGGCCGTGACAGAAATGCTGCGCGATTCAGGTCGGGCAACCGCAACGATTAATACCTATTTGTCGGCACTAAAAGGCGTGGCGAAAGAAGCCTGGATGCTCAAACTCATGGATGTGGAGAGCTTTCAGCATATCGTTGCCGTGCGCAACTTTCGCGGCAGTAAACTGCAACGAGGACGAGCGCTGCTTAGAGAAGAGATCCGCCAGCTATTTCAGGTTTGCGAAGCAGATCGCAGTTGCCGTGGTCCCAGAGATGCCGCAATGCTGGGCGTGCTTTTGGGATGCGGCTTGCGACGTTCGGAAGCCATTAGCCTTAATTTAAGTGACATTGTCACTTATGACCGTGCTTTACGGGTGTTGGGCAAGGGAAACAAAGAACGTTTAGCGTATATGCCTGAAGGGACATGGCTAAGGTTACAGCACTGGATTGAACAGGTGAGGGGAGATGCGCCGGGACCACTGTTTACACGTATTCGTCGTTTTGATGATGTCACTACCGCAAGGCTTACCGACCAGGCGGTTTATCACATTTTGCAGGTGAGACAAAAAGAAGCTGGCATTGAAAAATGCGCCCCCCACGATCTCAGGCGAACCTTTGCCACTGCGTTGCTCGATAACGGTGAGGATTTGATCACCGTGAAAGATGCGATGGGCCATGCAAGTGTCAGTACCACGCAAAAGTACGATCGACGCGGCGAGCAACGACTTCGCCTTGCAAGAGACAGGTTGAATTTTGATTAAGGTGTTGTGGAAGCTGGCGCTGAATACTGTCCCATAGCCCGTCCTGCATACCATGTTTTGGAAATCCGAAGACCTTAAGCTGGTGACGGAACTTTCTGCGATTGTGTAAAAGCCTACCTCAATAGTCTCATCACTTGCACCCCATATTCCCGCACCTTCTTATGAGCGAAAAATGAAAGTTATCTGTGATGGTTCATGATAAATATTCAAAAAAGCCATATGGAACATTAGTGCGGAAGGTTTACCTGAAGGAGTGGACCTTGATTTACAAAATGTGCAACTTTCCCCGGATGTTATTAACGAAAAAACATTACATTTCAAGGGAATGACATGGAGGTGGCTTTACATTTTCGTCCTGGATATATTGTTTATGGACTTGATGCTCCCAGAGAGAAAGTGGTTAAAGCAATTAAGGGGATTAATGACCTCTCTCATAAAGACATTATCACGCAAAATACCTTAACTAATGCGGTATGGAGTCGTATAAGGCCTAATAGATATAATACAGATCATGTTATTCAGTAAATTACTGAATGATGATTCTCGAGGTATTGACTTCAGGTCTTTTTTAAAGAATCATAATAAATACAATGTCATAAAATCGATTTATTCAAAATATCACATAGATGAACTATGGGCAAAGACAAGTAAAGCTGGCCTGGAGTTTCAGACATTAATACGAAACAAAGTGGTTATGTTTTGTGTCGATGGGATTATTGATTCCGTTAAGAAGATTGCCAATAAGTCAATTGTCTATGGTTGTGGCATTACTGCCAGCGAATTACGATGGGTTTATCGTAATAAAAATAATGAGCAGATAATGATTTTATTTGCGAGGAAAAGAAATACCCGCAGAGAGAATTTTGTGCTTACCGGAATGGAAAGACTATCATCCGAAAACAAGAAACCACGACTGGTATCGTGAAGGCGTTCAAGCTCTGCTTTTTGTAGAGCGGTGATGAAGATTTTCATGTTGCGTAGCATCTGCAGTAAAAGATGCCCTTTCTCTTGCGAGGACAAAAGGAAGCAGCTATCTTGCTGATGATATAATTATTCACAGAAAAGATAACAATTATCTGAAGCAACGAATTAATGATGAGAACAAAATATCAATAATCACCGAAGCAATGAATGAAGCACTTCGTAAACTTGAGCAACGTGTTAAATACGCTCAATGAATTTTCTGGTTATACTCATGTTATGGTTATAGGCGGTGGCGCAGAATTAATATGCGATGCAGTAAAAAAACACACAGACTCGTGATGAACGTTTTTTCAAAACCAATAACTCTCAATATGAAAGAGGCAAAAAAACGCGATGAAGCTAATAAACTAATTCAATTATTATTGGGGCACTGTTACCTATTACAGGTAGGGGAAAGTGCCTCAATAATCTCCTCCTTGCGGAAATTTTGATCAAAATTGAATTGCTATCCGGATCATGACAACAGATCACAGCAACAAGGCCGCTAAGAAGCCTTGAGTGGCGTTAAAAGCCGTTAATCCTGGGTTGAGTACAACGAAACGGAAAAAATGCTCAGAATGCGTTACAGAACGTTTTAAGGCGATTTCGGAAAGAGCCATATCTTACCTGTTCTGATGTTTTTCTCAATACAAGCACTTTTAAGAGTGCTTTTAAAGATGCTATTATAACAATAAGACAAACGGAGGGCTTATGAGCTATCAAATCCTGACAACCACAGCAGCCAGTATTACTGACCTGAAAAAAAATCCTATGGGAACCGTAGCTGAAGGTGAAGGGGACGCCGTTGCGATCCTGAACCGAAACGAACCGGCATTCTATTGCGTTCCACCAAAACTTTACGCCTACTATCGGGCACTCGCTGAAGATGCTGAGTTAAACGCTGTTGCTGATGAGCGCATGAAAAACCCGGAAATTGTGAAGGTTAACCTGGATGACCTATGAACTGGCTTTTGACTGCGTATTTTCATGAACGGAGATCGCCCAATAACATCCATCGAGATCGGGTAATAACATTTGAGCAGATCGCTGAATAACATCGATGGAGATCACTTTTGACTCACTTTGTTATTCGGTGATCTCTATCAATGTTACTGGAACTTCACAGGTGTGTTGATCTGTATCTTTTGCCATTACGGTGAAGGATACCTATGCCGACAGCGCCAATCTCTATGAGAAAACTCAAAGAAATACTTAGACTTAAATATGGTTCCGGACTCAGCCATCGTCAGATAGGCCGTAGTCTCGCGATCTCACCCTCTGTCGTATCCAGGTATGCCAATCGGGCGGCTCAGCTTGGTATTAAGCAGTGGCCGTTGCCTGCAGAATGGGATGATGCAGCACTAAAGCATGCGTTCCTGCAAACGCAGGTGAAGATGAAGAAGCACTCCCTGCCAGACTGGGCTACGGTGCATAAAGAGTTGCGTAATAAATGCGTGACGCTGCAACTGCTCTGGGAAGAGTATAGTGAGCGCAATCCTGGCGGTTTTTACAGTTATAACCATTATTGCCGGATGTACCGCGAATGGCAGAAAACCACCTCGCCATCAATGCGCCAGGTCCATAAAGCTGGCGAAAAGCTCTTCGTTGACTACTGTGGGCCAACTGTTGACATTATCAACCCTGATACCGGGGAAATAAGAACCGCGCAGATCATCGTGGCCGTTCTCGGGGCGTCAAGTTACATATGGGCAGAGGCCACCTGGTCCCAGCAGCTTGAGGACTGGGTTATGAGCCATGTTCGCTGCTTCCAGTGGCTTGGCGGTGTTCCTGAGCTTGTTGTTCCGGACAATCTGAAAAGCGCCACGTCACGGGCTTGTAAGTATGATCTGACGTTAATCCAACCTACCAGCAGATGCTTGAGCACTACAATGTTGCCGTCATACCAGCGCGGCCGCGTAAACCGAAAGATAAAGCCAAAGCTGAAGTGGGTGTCCAGGTTGTTGAACGCTGGATCATGGCCCGTATCAGGCATGAGACCTTCTACAGTCTGGCATCACTGAATCAGCGGCTCCGGGAGCTGCTGGAAAGGCTGAATAACAAGGTCATGCAGAAACTGGGATGTTCACGGACCGCTCTCTTCATCCAGCTTGATAAACCGGAGCTGAAGCCGCTTCCGGAGGCCAGTTACAGCTACACCCTGGTGAAAAAAGTCAGAGTCCATGCAGATTACCACGTGGAGATCGACAAACATTATTACTCGGTACCCTGTTCGTTGCTGGGCTTACAGCTGGAAGCCTGGGTCTCGGGTGAGCTGGTCAGGCTGTTCAATCAGGGGCAGGAAGTTGCAGTACATCCCCGCAACCGCAACTACGGTTACAGCACCCGTGAAGAGCATATGCCGGAGGCACATCGCCAGCACGCCACCTGGACACCGGAACGACTTCTGGAGTGGGCTGCGCGAGTTGGCAGTGAAACCCATGACTACGTCCTTCATATCCTGAACTCACGACCCCATCCGGAACAAAGCTACCGGTTCTGTCTGGGGCTTCTGAACCTGCACAAGAAATACAGCAAAGCCAGACTTAACGCAGCATGTGCCCGTGCACTGAAAACACAGAATTAGGTGTCACTATTCGGACTTTGATCCGACTGTTCTACTGATTGGATGAATTACCTGCTTGCTCGGAGGGTGTCATAGGTAAATATATTATTGAATGATATATTTGTTCACCATTATCATTTTCCCCATTGAGCCTTATCTTTTCCAGGATGAAGCTATCAAATGCTATATCGCAATAGCACAAAAAGAAACGCCCAAATATAATGTAATCGTCCCATGTTCCATGGTATTCTATAATCCAATATTTTTTTTTCATGATTTCATAATTATATTTTTTTTCGTCTTTATAGCCAATCATAACATTTAAGTCTACATTCAAATCAAGAAGGCTTTTGGGTTCAAATTTTGAAACCACAATAGCTTCGTTTTTTGATGATAAAACTTTTTTTATCTTGTCCTTTCTAATTCTATTATTACGGGCTTTGTAGTCATCATTTAATAAAGAGTCTTGATAGTTAAAGTTCTCAACTTTTAGCCTTAAGTGGTTAAGGCTTCCCTGTTTTATTTTAATGGGTTGTAAGTTAAGTGTGTAATTTGGAAGTAGTGCAGAGCAATCAAAATCATCTTTAAGTCTATACTTTAATGGGGATACCTTAAATTCTTTACAAAATGATCTTGCAAAGGACTGTTGTGTTGAATAATTTAAATCCATTGCGATATGATAAATGCTTTTTTTTGTTAGTTTTATTAAAATAGCTGCTTGAGTCAGCTTTCTTTTTTTTATATATTTGCTAATCTTCATGCCAATAATTTCTTGTGATATTTTTTGTATGTATCGTTTGCTATACCCTGAAATAGCAGCAACTTCATCAACACTAATATTTTCTCTTTTCTGTAATTTGGCTTCAATCCTTTTAATAACACTTGTAATGATCTCTTTTTTAGTCATATCCCCCCTTGGTATAATAATGAGCACAATAAACAAAATAATGGATTTTATTCTTGCGACTCATTTATCGATAAATTATAACATGATTTGTAAAATTAATTGATGGGGTTTCATGAAGAATTATAAAAAAAATCGAACATGTGCCTGAACTTCAGGTTTTTAACGTTTTTAGATATACACAATGAACTTCAAGACACTTGCGTCAGTATCTGGAAATTATTTTTCTGGTCAGAGGATTATCTTTCTGGGAGCCTCCGGCATAGCTGCCCTGACCATCACTGTTTATCATGTCGATATTAAACAGAGTACGAATGACGTTATGTACCTGTTCATCATTAACTTTTTTACATTGTATGGTACTGAAGGATTGGTTCCTCTGCCTCCTGGTCGCGGACGTACATGGTAGTTTGAACAAATTTGTACGCTGTTGGTACAACTGGTGAAACGTTTCCCCGGTGATTTCGGCTACCAGAGTTCGCGGCGGAGTACTGAGTTAATGACAATAAAAAATCAATGAAAGAACTGGGTGGCAGGTACAATGCCGCGCAGCTTTTAACGAGAATGGACTATGACATGCTGTCATTTTAACCTTGAGAGTGCGCAGTTAAAATCAACAAGAAGCGTTATTGTGCAAAATATTATCGCAATGTTATATCAATGACTTTTATAATTAATTGTTGTTAGTGTCAGCTAATTGTTGTTGCTCCTGATAACCTTAAGATTTAAATATTATCATATTTTTACAATGGTAATGTTGTATGTTTTTTACATATTATTGAAATCTCATGAATAAATTAAATATTTTATCCCCTGTCTACATGCCAATGGTTTGTTGTTCACATGAAAATAAAGAAATATTGCTTTCCAGATGGAGTTCATGGGAAAAACAGTATGAACCCGGAGAGCACAGGGACATAGCGATTAGTATATTAATCGATTGTCTTAACAGGAACGCAGGCAGTGTTGATTTAAGTGGTTTAGGGTTAAGGTCACTACCTGATCTGCCCTCTTCAATAGAATACCTGAATATAAATGATAATAATATATCTTATTTGGGTGAGCTTCCTGAAAGCTTGCGAATTATACTTGCAAATAACAACAATATTAACGAAATAAAATGTTTTCCTCCCCATCTGGAGTGTATTGAATTATGCAATAATAAATTAACTCATTTACCATCTCTCCCGAACTCTATGAAAAGATTGATTGTTGAAGACAATCAATTGGTAAAATTACCTAAATTATCTGAATCCATAGAGGTGATTTCTGTTTGTAGAAATCAGATAGAAACAATTGATGATAACCTTCCTTCCAGTTTGGTTGCATTTTATGCAGCTGAAAATAAATTGTTTTGTTTGCCTCAAAACATCCCAACAGGGATTAGTAAAATTTCATTTTCTAAAAATAATATAAAACATATTACAAATAATATATTTAGCCTAAATCCAGAGGCGGTTATATATATAAAAAACAACCCGCTAGATGAAGAGTCGTTAATGTTGTTGAATAAAAATTCATTTGAGTTAAGTTACCAAGGGCCCACTGTGTATTACCATTCATCAAATAATTTATGTCTAATTAGTGATAGAGTTTCCAGACCTTTAAATGTATTAGTTGCTGGATGGTATCCTCCGGGAGAAAGAATTTTAGTTGCTCTTCAATGGGAAGCTGAAAATAATGCGGAATATGCAGATGCATTTAAAAATTTTATTTTAAGATTATATGATACAGTAAACTCATTAAATAATGATGAATTCGCACTAAAAGTGTCAACCTGGCTTTCTGAAATTGACAAGGTGTCAGAGTTAAAAAAACGATCTTTCTGCATTGCATATGGCGCAACAGAGACATGTGAAGATCGTGTGAGTTTAACCTGGAATCATATGCAAAGAGCTTTAAAAGTATACAATGCTGAAAATGGAGAATACGATAATAACATTCCATCTTTCTTTAATATAGCTAAAGAAATGTTTAGGATTGAGGTTTTGGAAGAAATATCACATGCCAAAGTTAAAGAGTTAGATGCTGAGGATGAAATTGAAGTATGGTTGGCATTACAGTGCAAACTTTCAGACGAGTTGAAACTTTCGACCGCTGTAAAAGAAATGAGATACTTTAATATATCTAACATTACAGAAAATGATATAGACAATGCGAAAAACCTCGTTAAAATACGAGAGGAAAATGACTTTCCATCATGGTTTTCAAAATGGCAGCCCTGGCATTCTGTAATTAAGCGAATTGCCCCAAAACGTTATGAGCGTACCATGGAAGAATTATATGCATATATGGAGAAAGATTTCTCATCACAATTGTCATATCAGCTATCTGAACAAAATTTATTTGGTGATGTAGATGCAGAAAGACAATATGGAGTATATCTTATGTCTAATTTTGAAAACGCCATTTATAAAAAGCTTACCTATGATGTACTTAAAGATTACGCACCTAATTTTGCAAGTATGTTCTTGTGAAAATAAAAAATAGTATTTTCTTTATTTGTTAATTATTGCGAACTACCAATAGCAAATCTGTATCTGTTGACAAAATACTGGAAAAGCCCGAAAGGGCTACCTGTAGGCATATGCGAATACGGCAGGCAGCGCGAGAGACATCGTAGTATACGACTGCTAAATAGCTGCGAATAGTAAGCTACGTCGTCAGAACGCGTTGCTGTGCCTGTTCATCATTAACTGTTTTACATTGTATAGAACTGAAGGACGGATTTCTTTTCGCCCGTTTGGTAGTACTTAGGATAGCCACCCATCAGATGCTGCATTAGCATAGTGCGATCTCCCCTTACCTATCCGAAGGTAATTGCAATACCTCTGTGAACTTACACAGACATTATATTGTTAAGGATTCAGGTGGTTTTAATCCGTTAAAAGCGGAGAAAGTATCGGTTCTTTATATAAATTAAGGTTTCTTAACATTAAAATAAAAATAAAATTTTAAAGATAAGGATTGAATATGTTAAGCCGCATTTTTCCATGTTTATCATCAAATAATAAGAACAACAACAAATTATCAACAGGACATCATCCTCTCCCCTTGTCTGCAGATATTCACTCCATGATTGAGCAGTGTCTTTCTCAGTGGTCAGATTGGGAAAGAAATGGCACACCAGGTGAAAACAGGGAATTAGCACTTACCCGGTTAAAACTGTGTCTGGAGAATAACGAAAGTCATCTGGATTTGTCGGCATTAAATCTGACATCCCTTCCCTCATTGCCTGAGCATATAGGTTATCTCAAAATTAACGACAATGCTTTAACGTCACTTCCCCGGTTACCTCATTCCCTTGAAAAAATCGAGGCACAGTGTAATCAGCTGGCGACCCTCCCTGAATTGCCGGTGTCATTGAAAGTTCTTCGCGTGAACGGTAATTGTTTGTCCACACTTCCTGAACTACCATTATCTCTTGAAGAGATTCATGTTTACGGAAATCAGCTATCGATGCTCCCTGAACTACCAGTATCACTGAAAATCCTTAACGTGAGTAACAACCGACTCTCTGCTCTTCCTGAACTACCATTATCTCTTGAAGAGATATATGCTTATGGAAATCAGATATCAATTCTCCCTGATCCGCCAGCATCACTGAAAATCCTTAACGTGAGCCACAACCGACTCTCTGCTCTTCCTGAACTACCAGGATCATTGGAAGCTCTTGAGGTGGGTAGCAATCATCTGTCCGCTCTCCCTGAACTGCCCGGATCATTGAAAGTTCTTGATGTGAGGCTCAATCGCCTGCTCGGACTTTCAGAACTACCGGAATCGCTGAAAGATCTTGATACGAGTTACAACGTGCTATCCGCTCTTCCTGAACTGCCAGAATCATTGGAAGTTCTTGACGTGAGTAAAAATCGCCTGTCCACTCTCCCGGAATTACCCGAATCACTGAAAAATCTTGATGCAACCGACAACCAACTATCAGCTCTCCCTGAATTACCGACATCACTGAAAAACCTTAGTGCATCCGGCAACAATATCGCCGTCCTCTCCGGATTGCCTGAATCACTGGAATGTCTTAATGTCCGCAATAATCGCCTGACCACGCTCCCTGCATTACCTGCAGCGTTGAAACTGGTCTGTGCGGAAAGTAATGCGCTGGAAAGTCTGCCAGTTTTCCCTGCGGGAAATAATCAAATGAGGAGAATGTTCTTCTTCAACCAGAATCAGCTCACTCATATTCCGGAAAGTATCACTGACCTCAATGAACGCAGTCTGGTTGTTCTTGAAAGCAACCCGCTGTCAGACCGTACCCTGCAGTCCCTGCAGCAACTGATGTCTTCCCCGGGCTACCGTGGACCGCAGATCCACTTCTCCATGGGCAACGGGCAACAACATGCTCCTGTCCGTTCCCTCCCTGAGGCTGTGGCCGCATGGTTCCCGGAATCACAGCAGTCACAGGTTTCTCAGATATGGACAGCATTTAAAGACGAAGAGAATGCCGCCATATTCTCCGCCTTCCTCGACCGCCTTGCTGACACTGTCTCGGCCCGCAATACCACGGGATTCCGTCAGCAGGTCAGTGCTTTCCTGGGAAAACTCAGCACCTCTGCAGAACTCCGCCAGCACAGCTTTGCTGTTACCGCTGATGCCACCCAGAGCTGTGAGGACCGCGTCGCACTCACATGGAATAACCTGCAAAAATCCCTCCTGGTCCATCAGGCCTCAGAAGGCCTTTTCGATAATACCCCCGGTGCGCTGCTCTCGCTGGGCAGGGAAATGTTCCGCCTCGAAGTTCTGGAAGACATTGCCCGGGATAAAGTCAGGACGCTCCATTTTGTGGATGAGATAGAAGTCTACCTGGCCTTCCAGACCATGCTCGCGGAGAAACTGCAGCTCTCCACTGCCGTGAGGGAAATGCGTTTCTATGGTGTGTCGGGGGTGACAGAAAATGACCTCCGCACTGCCGAAGCCATGGTCAGAAGCCGTGAAGAGAATGAATTTACGGACTGGTTCGCCCTCTGGGGACCATGGCACGCTGTACTGAAACGCACGGAAGCTGGTCGCTGGGCACAGGCAGAAGAGCAGAAGTATGAGATGTTGGAGAATGAGTATCCTCAGCGGGTGGCAGAGCGGTTGAACGCATCAGGTCTGACCGACGATGCGGATGCGGAAAGGGAAGCGGGAGCCCAGGTCATGCGGGAAATTGAAACGCAGATTTACAGTCAGATGGCCGAAGAGGTGTTAGGCCAGCGGCTGCATGAAAACGGCTCAAGCCTGAGCCATCCATAATCACATCGCATAACCTATAGATCTGATGTAACGTCATAGTCAACTCGCATTGACAAAACGGTTTTTAGCTCAGATAAGCCAACCGGCTAAGTTTTATCGTGGGTATTGTGGCAGGCGTTGAAGTACTGACGACGGTAATATCGGGAATATGATCAGGTACTGATTCTGGTTAGCTCCTTGTAGCGTAAGGCTTTATCGGAGATCCGAGCCTGTACATAGATTTGTGTAATTGCCTGATTTTGATATGTTCAATCCAGCATCAAATGAAGGTTAATTTATGGACGAAAAACAGTTACAGGCTCTGGCTAACGAACTGGCCAAAAACCTCAAAACCCCTGAAGACCTCAGTCAGTTTGATCGGCTGCTGAAAAAGCTCAGCGTTGAAGCCGCTCTCAATGCAGAGATGACACACCATCCTGGGTATGAGAAAAATCAGTCCAGACCAGGAGCTAACTCCCGCAACGGTTTTTCCACAAAGACCGTTATCACAGGCGACGGTCCACTGGAACTGCGTACTCCGCGCGATCGTGACGGTACCTTCGAACCACAACTGGTAAAGAAAAATCAGACCCGTATTACCGGGATGGATAACCAGATCCTCTCGTTGTATGCCAAAGGGATGACCACCCGTGAGATAGCTGCTGCGTTCAAAGAACTGTATGACGCAGATGTTTCACCGGCACTGATATCAAAGGTTACCGATGCCGTGATGGAGCAGGTTGTAGAATGGCAAAACCGACCACTGGATGCTGTTTACCCCATTGTTTATCTTGACTGTATCGTCCTGAAAGTTCGGCAGGACAGTCGCGTCATCAACAAATCGGTGTTCCTGGCACTGGGCATCAATATCGAAGGTCAGAAAGAACTGCTGGGTATGTGGCTGGCCGAAAATGAAGGGGCGAAGTTCTGGCTCAATGTGCTGACTGAACTGAAAAACCGCGGTCTGAACGATATCCTCATCGCCTGTGTGGATGGCCTGAAAGGCTTCCCGGATGCCATCAACACAGTATATCCGAAGGCCCGCATCCAGTTATGCATCGTGCATATGGTGCGCAACAGCCTGCGCTTCGTGTCATGGAAGGACTACAAAGCCGTCACTCGCGACCTGAAAGCGATTTATCAGGCTCCCACGGAAGAGGCAGGCCAGCAGGCACTGGAAGCGTTCGCTGCGGCCTGGGACTGTCGCTATCCTCAGATAAGCCGAAGCTGGCAGGCTAACTGGCCGAATCTTGCCACGTTCTTCGCTTATCCAACGGACATCCGCAAAGTGATCTATACGACGAATGCCATCGAGTCGCTAAACAGCGTGATCCGCCATGCGCTCAAAAAGCGTAAAGTGTTCCCGACAGACGACTCGGTGAAAAAAGTGGTGTGGCTGGCAATCCAGTCTGCGTCCCAGAAATGGACGATGCCGTTGAAGGACTGGCGAATGGCAATGAGCCGCTTTATTATCGAGTTCGGTGACCGCCTGGACGGTCACTTCTGAGAAAAGGCATTTACACAGAATCTTAAACAGGCTCAGTGGCAGAATCGCCCGCTTGATTCGATTCACTAGATCCAATTAACCCCCAGCACCACCTCGCCCTGATTCCTCTTGCCCGCCTGGCAGTCTGCAACCCGGTCCATCGATGCACAAAAATCACGGGGGTTGTGCAGCCAGTTCGCTTCCACATATGACTCCAGACGCTGCGTTTCCGTCACCTGTTTGTCCAGCCACAGGCGACCGCCTGTCCGGCTGAGCACGTTGCCGTCGCCATGCTGGCTCACCAGGGTGCCGTTTTTCTCCCGGTGGTCATCCGCCTTCACCCCCATACACACCACCTGCGCGTGCGGGCGCAGGTACAGGGCGTCGCCAGCCTTTTCGCCACTCTGCCAGACCGCCACATCGTAGCCGCCTTCCAGTGACACCGTGGCTCCACGGGAGTGGTAATCTTCCGCAGCAAGCCCTTCGCCGTTGACGCTGTTATCAAGCCAGCTGTACTGCAGCACACTGCTGACATAACCGCCCAGCTGGTGACCGTCGTTCTCCCGCCATGTTCCGTACAGCCCGGTGTTATAGCCCGACACCGAACTGCGCGTGTGATAGCAGGTAAGCGTCGAATGGCTGTTGCCGTGGCCATACCCGTAACCGGCCATCGCCCCCAGCGCGAACTTACCGGCCGGTGTCTGCCATTCCTGCAACGTGCCGCCCAGTTGCAGCGTGTAGCGGTTGGCCTGGCTGCGTAGTTGCCCGCTGCTGTCCTCAGCGGTGGTGTGACCGCCCTGCTGGGTCAGCCACAGGCTCGAGGTGCGGTGCTCGCCGCTCAGCGGGTCGCTGTACTCGCCCACGCCCTGACGCTGCGCCTCACGGGTGACAAACAGGGTGTTGGCCAGCCGGAGATTCTGCGCATAGGCAATCGCTTCCGGGCGCATCACCGGTTTCACCGGGGCCGGTGGCTGCGGTTGTGGCGGTGCAGGAGGCGCAGGCGGTTCGGGCTGAGGCTGCGGCGGCACCGGAGGTACGGGTTCATCGGGGCCGGGCTGCGGATTATCCGGATCAACCGGTTCATCAGGGTCATCCGGACCTGGTCCGGGTGGTGCAGACGATTTCAGCGCCCAGCCGCCATCGACCGGATGCAGGAAGTATTCATACGCTCCTGCCACCACGCGCCCGTCCTGAGTAAAAGTCCCGGTTGCCGTTCCCGCAAGCGTGATAAGGTTAATCCCCTCAATGGTCTGCTCGCCCTTACCGCCAATGTTGTTCACCGTGACTTTTGTATCCCCTTCCAGCACATCACCGATGATATGCAGATGATCGGTTCGGGAATGCTCATCATCGTGAAGTTCAGAGTTAAAGATTATCTTCCCGCCCGTGCTCTGATAGTCACCGTCAATGGTTACCTGGTTGCCCACGGTGCCTGCATCTGCGGAAAGGTGAATGATCCCGCTGTTAGTCAGCCCTTTACTCCCCACGTTCACCGTGTGATTGGCTGCGCTGCCGCTGTCGTTATTACCAAACACAAGGGTGCCGGTGTTAACGATCCCTCCGGTCAGATGCGAGTCCGGCGCATCGGCTACGAGTCGCCAGGTGCCGCTGTTGTTGAGGGCTATCTCCGGCAATGTGGCCTGATCCCCGGCACCGTCAGACTGAACAGCCATAATGGTCCCCTGCAAAATACCGGAGTTTGCAATTGCCAGACCGGCCCCCTGCACTTTAACGGCAATATTATTTGCACCGGCAATACTTCCTTCGTTGTTCAGACTCGAGCCGTTAAATGGGGTATTGACGAAAACGCCTGCGTTCTCAGCCCCCTTGCCGCCAACATTGGTAATTTCCAGAGTGCCATCATTTTGCACCGGCGAAATGATATAAATACCATCGCCATAATCTTCCAGATTAATAATCCCACTGTTTTTTACGGAGATGTCATTGATATTTTTACTATGCTGAACGTAAATCCCTGCACTGCCATTTTTACCATTAATAGTCATCTCGCCAGTATGGGTGACGATGGTTTTAGCGCTTTCTGAGACAGCGATCCCCTGGGCCATGCCACTACCACTATTAACGGTGATAATTCCGCGCGAAGTGAGATTTGCCTCCTTCGACTGGTTCACTTTTATGCCAGCGGCATTTCCGTCGCCATTCACCGTAATCTGGCCATTTTTATCATGAAGAATAGTTGTGGATGTTGAAGAATTGTCGGAACTTAATATCGCGGTTGCACGTCCACTGCGGCTTGTTACCTCAATAATGCCAAGCTGTTGTAGTTCTTTTGTAGAGTTGTACTGCTGCGCATAAACGCCATACGCATCTCTTTTTTCCCCTGTGGACTCAACCTGAATATTACTGGTTTCATCAAGAAGCATGGAAGACCGATCTATTGTACCCGTGCTCTGTATTCCTGTGCTACTAACCCAGCTCCCGCTACCAATAACATGAATCTGCCCCCGTCCTGTAAACTCAGCGGTATTAGAAATTTCAATGCCTACAGCCTCTGATGAAGATATCACATCAATCTGACTGTCTTTCCCGGTATGAAGTGGTCAACAAAAACTGGCCACCAAGTTAGAGTTTTTCCAGTATCGATTTTCCGATTCGTTTGGGGTAACCCACCGTTATATTCGTGCGGTCTTAGTGCGCTGTAATATCCAACGATATAGTCCGTTATGGCGTGAGCTGCCTCGCTGAAGCTTACGTAACCCACCACCGGCATCCATTCGATTCGTTCTTCAGACTCCTGAAGAAGCGTTCCATTGGGCTGTTATCCCAGCAGTTTCCGCGCCGGCTCATACTCTGCCTGATCTGGTATCGCCACAATAACTGCCGGAACTGCCTGCTCGTATAATGACTGCCCTGATCGCTGTGGAACATCACCCCGCCGGGCTTACCACGGGTTTCCCATGCCATTTCCAGCGCTTTCATGGTGAGCCTGCTGTCCGGCGAGAACGACATGGCCCAGCCCAGTGGTTTTCTTGCAAACAGGTCGAGAACAACGGCAAGGTACGCCCAGCGCTTACCCGTCCAGATATAGGTCACATCACCGCACCACACCTGATTTGGCCCGGTCACGGCGAACTGCCGTTCAAGGTAGTCAGGGATAGCAACATGTTCATGACCACCACGTTTATACTGCTGAGTCGGCTGCTGACAGCTGACCAGCCCCAGTTCTTTCATGAGCCTGCCAGCAAGCCAGCGTCCCATCTGGTAGCCTCTCCGGGTTGCCATTGTGGCGATGCTTCTTGCTCCGGCCGAACCGTGGCTGATGCCATGTAGCTCAGGTACCTGACTGCGTAATACAGCCTATCTGCCATCTGGTTTTTCAGGACGGTTTTTCCAGTATCTGTAGCTGCTGCGATGAACCCCGAACACATGGCAGAGTGTGACCACCGGATAATGCGCTCTTAGTTTCCCGATTATCGGGAACTGTTCAGGGAATCTGACATCAAGAGCGCGGTAGCCTTTTTTAATATTTCATTCTCCATTTCAATGCGTTGTAGCTTTTTCCTCAGCTCACGTATTTCGATTTGTTCTGGTGTTATCGGAGAGACTTTTGGTGTTTTGCCCTGATGCTCATCACGCAGTTGTTTGATCCATCTTGCCATTGTGGAAAGGCCGACATCCATCACTTTGGCGGCATCTGCCACCGTGTAGTTCTGCTCAACAACCAGTTGAGCGGATTCGCGTTTAAACTCTGCGCTGAAATTTCTTTTTTTCATTGGAGCACCTGTGTTGTTCTGAGGTGAGCATATCACCTCTGTTCAGGTGGCCAAATTCAGTGTGCCACTTCAAAATGACGTGGATTAACTGACATTAACGCGCTGAAAAAGCCCATTTATCAAAGATGGGCTTTTTCCTTGATGACATAACTGACAGTGAGCAGTGTTCAGGGCTGTTGTGGTGTGCTCACATCACGTAGCCTCTGTGCCAGTTCGTGTGGAGGCAATGCCCCGGTGGCTGCTTTTAGCGTGATGTCGATCAGAACCTCGGTGATGTTCTGTTGCAGATGGATGCCGTTGCGTTTTAAAAACACTTGCGTGGTAAATAACGCCGTGCGCTTATTGCCGTCGTTGAAAATATGACCGCGAGATATTGCCACCAGATAAATCGCGGCCAGTTCGTAGATATCATCCACGCCGCTGTAATGGTGCATATTAAGGACGCGGTGAATTATCGCTTCCGCCCGCCAGGGATCTGCCATCCCCGCCAAACCGCCATAAGCCTGCACCAGACGGTCGTGAAAGGCTACCACTTCCTGTGAGCTGACAAGTTTCATCGGTCAGCCAGTTCCTTATACACCTCGCCGTGGGTGCTGATGATGTCAGCAAATTCGGCATCGAGTGCGGCATTGCGGTAACGCTCGAACTCTTCTTTGCTGACCAAAATCGCAGGATCGCCCTTGCGCCGGGTGATCTCAACCGTTACGCCCTGTTCCACCGCCATTTCGAGCAACGATGCCAGATTGCCTCTGGCATGTGAGTAATTGCAGTTAAACATAGTCAGCCTCCGTTGTTGTTCTGTTTAATTGTACAACCAGACTGGACAATTATCACCTGTTGCAAATTGATTGCTACACGTTTGTCAGACCTTTTTCAGGGGAGGCGGCAACAATCCGCCTGCCAGGGAACGCATCGCAGGAGCAACCCGATCTAAAAACCCCCCGGATATTTCCTTATCCGGGGAGGGGATTGTTTTCAGAAGTGCCAGTCTGATGAATGTCTGAGATAAGACACGGGTATCGATAACAGGTTGTTACAGGTGAAATCGACCTGTTTCACAGTTGAGTTCAGTACCGGCAATTTTTCGATCATATTAAACCGGGCATCGATTTCCCGTAATGATGTTGGTAGTACTGGTGCCTGTGTCACCAGATTATGACTAAAGTTCAGGCTATAGATTTTTTTCGGTAAGGGGGGAGATGGCAGTTAATTTATTTCTGCCGACATTAATTTTGGTGGTATTTTCAGGGAAGTTGGGTAAATATTTTAATTCGTTGTTTGCAATTTCCAGTGTTTTCATCAATGCGGGAAATCAAAATATTTTTTGATTTTATTTTTCTTTAAAAATAAATGTGGTTACGGTATCTGGTAAAGCTATTATTACCTCCAGGTTATTATAGCTCAAATCAAGCTTTTGCAGTTTTTTAGGTAGCAATGAAATATAACTAATGAGATTATTTCCTGCATTTAAAATTTCTAATTCGGCAGGCAAATCCTCAGGTAGATAAATTATTTGGTTAGACCAGACAGTGAGCTTTTTCAATGTTTTTGGCAAATCAGAAATGGCAATAAGTTTATTATATCTGGCATTAAGTTCGGTAATTGAATCTGGTAAGGGGGGAAGAAATGTAATCCCGAGGTTAGAAACATCCAGTAATTTTAAGTGGGTGGCCATGCAGTAAATGACTCTGCTGACAAATTCCTCTCTATCTTCACTGGGCAATGGATTCAGTTTTTTCCATTCATTAAGTTTGGCAAAATAGTCGGTATCAGCAATCTCAAGCCCTTTATGGATCAGGGGATAAAGAGTATCGGTAGGTTTTAATATTTTAACTTGTGTCAGGTTATCGTCAAAGTATGAGCGCAGTATCGCCGTGCCGCCACTGGTGTATTCGAGGGTAACATAATTGCCATTCTTCTGGATGGGGGTTTTCCAACAACTATGAACAACAGAAGGCTGGAGTTGCATCACGATATCAAGAAAATGCTTTGGAAAAGAGCTGATGAGATTAGCTGTATCGATTTTTTCGCTTTTTTCGGAAATGATATCTTTTGCCAGTAGCTTAGAATCATTCAGTGCATGATTTTGATACTGGGATTGAGGATGATAGTAAATTTTTGATAATGACATATACGGTGGGCCTCAGAGCTACGCGGCAATGCTTGATAAGTCAGATACTTTTTGTGCTGGTATGTTTCCAGAATGCAGAGGTTGTAATAATAAAAACGTATGCGTTAATTTTTACATAAATATTTATGATGTTGCTGTCATAATTTAACCATAATTTATAAAATCAACGTCAGGTGTTTACCTGAACGGTTTGCAGCCTGCCACAATAATACCCATCACAGCCAGTGAATAACGCTTATTTTCTGCGAAAAAATAGTTTGACGTGCGGTATAAAGCAGGGAGTTTCATCAGGATCAGAACTGGCGCTCTTGCAATACTAATGATGACGTTGCCGCAGTGGCACAGGGCATAAATTCCACCCGCCGCTCAAACCCACGTGTATCTGACGGCAAGGGACAGTTATCCCGATGATATCCCTCTTTAACGTCACCAGCATCGAACACGCAGATGGCCCGGATGTCAACGTTTACTCGAGGTAGCAAATATGTCATCTATAAATTTTAAACATGGACAATAAGATTTTTCCCTGAACCGTGAGCAGGTCGTCAATCTTCTGACTGCCAAATCTTCCTGGCAAGCGTGTCGGCAAAGTTCAGATAGTTTGTGGGATAAGAACTGCATTTTTTTTGGTATTGGTGAATTCTCCCAATTCTCCCAAAAACGGCAAACCAGCCCTCAGCCCGTGCCACGACTGGCTTAATACGGGATCCCTGCTGCAAAACGTACCTTTACGTATTTGGTTTTACCCGCAATAATGCGTGATAAGCAAACAAAAGGATCCGCGCGCTGCGATTTATTGTCGTGGAAGGATCCGAGCGTTCAGGTCAGAATACCTGTATCCATAAACAGTGCGTGTGCTACGTGAAAAATAACTCATGAACAATGTCATTCGCCTGCAGAATTCACCAGAACGCGTCTCCCTGTTACCCATTGCGCCGGGGGGGGATTTTGCAACAGCGCTCTCCCTGAGAAGAATGGCCACTTCCACAGGGGCCACACCGGCCTACCTGCTGGCCCCGGAAGTGAGTGCCCTTCTTTTCTATATGCCGGATCAGCGTCACCATATGCTGTTCGCCACCCTCTGGAATACCGGAATGCGTATTGGCGAAGCCCGGATGCTGACGCCGGAATCATTTGACCTGGATGGAGCAAGACCGTTTGTGCGGATCCTGTCCGAAAAAGTGCGTGCGCGACGCGGGCGCCCTCCAAAAGATGAAGTCCGCCTGGTCCCGCTGACGGATATAAGCTATGTCAGGCAGATGGAGAGCTGGATGATCACCACCCGGCCCCGGCGCCGTGCACCGTTATGGGCTGTGACGGATGAAACGATGCGGAACTGGCTGAAACAGGCAGTGAAGCGGGCCGAAGCTGACGGGGTGCACTTTTCGATTCCGGTCACACCACATACCTTCCGGCACAGCTATATCATGCACATGCTCTATCACCGCCAGCCCCGGAAAGTCATCCAGGCACTGGCTGGTCACAGGGATCCACGTTCGATGGAGGTTTATACCAGAGTGTTTGCACTGGATATGGCTGCCACGCTGGCAGTGCCTTTCACAGGTGACGGGCGGGATGCTGCGGAGATCCTACGTACACTGCCTCCCCTGAAGTAACGGCACTTCCTTATATAAGCAGTGGTCAGCAGAACAGACATAACATAAGCTGGAGCAGGTAGATAAGCTGTAGTGAGTAAACCATGTTTTATGAAGGGAGCAATGCCTCAGCATCAGGTTACGGGGTGACTCACGTAAGGGACAGGCAGATGGCAGCTCAGCTACAGGCAGCACTGCAGGAAACTGAATATAAACTGCAGTGAGCAGACCACTCACTGCACCTGATAATATAAGCTGTAGTCAGCAAAGGAGCACTCTTCACTGACTACAGTTCAGCGGGATTTGAAGAGTTTTTCCAGGTCATCCAGCGTGATGCCCAGTTTTTCAAGCAGGGCAAGTTTCTCCGCCATCTCCGGACTGACTTTTTCCGCAGGTGAAGGTGGCAACGGATTTTCCTTACTCTCATCATTCGGTGCTTTTAACCGGGGACGCCGGTAGTGAATGCAGAAGAGTTTTGTCCGCCCCCGCTGGATCTCCGTGTAATCAAGATATCCAATCTCGCGCAGCTGCTCCATTGCCCGTCTGACCGTCTGGTTCTGGGAAAATACAGGAGACTTCAGATTGAGGCGTGCACGCAGCCGCGCCAGCGATATCGGTGCCGGATCCCGGGGCAGGCTCTCTATAAAGGTGTAGAGTGCCTGGGCGGACTCCCGTCGCTTCAGGGCATTAATCGCCTTAAGCTGGAGAAGGACTTTTCTGTCAAACTGGTACAGTTCAAACAGGCGGGGATCAGCCTGTAACTGAACAATATCCCGCTCAGTATCGTAGTAGGCTGACTGTACCAGATGGGTGATGTATTCCCGGGTGTGCTTCTCATCGGTACGGGAAAACGAGATCACGGTACCGGCAATGCGCTTCAGGGAAGGGCTGATGCGCTCACGCAGCCTGCGGGATGACTGGCTTGAAGGTATACCACACAGTTTTGCAAACTCAACAAAAGGCAGTTCAACTTTGTCACCAATCACGTTATGGCGGGCAAAGGAATGAATGATCCCCACCCAGGTCTTGAAATCGTTATCCATATCCAGGCGGGGGCCGGTGATCTCAACCTTATCGAATCCCTCAGCACGGGCCAGGGAAAGACGTGTCAGCTCTTCCGTGGCATCAGTACGTGACAGTGTATTTTTTTTACTGTTCTTCAGTGATTTAAGGGTCGGTACAAAAACGCCCAGACGCATCAGCGCCACAGGTTGTACGGTGTTGTTATTGTTTGGTGTCAGTGTCACCAGCTCACCGGACGACTTATCCAC
>NZ_CP025980.1 GCF_002900365.1 Escherichia marmotae | reverse complement strand
TGTCATCGTCGTATGGGGTGTTTTTAACTCCCCCATATTGTCATGTAACTATTCATCTAACAAGAGAAATTAACCGATTATCCACAGTTATAATGCATGAATTCAAACCAGGGGTATTTCCCATAGTAATCCGTGGTGTTTCCCACATCAACCTGTTGCATTTCCCACAAAAACACGGCCTCTTTCCCATACTAACCCGTGGCATTTCCCATCATTACTCTGGGTGATTCCCATAAATGAAGTTTAAAAGGCAGGCATGACGCGGGTTATAAGTACTCTAAAAAGGGAAAAAAGGATAAAACCATTAAAAAATAATAAAAAATGGTTTAAAAAGTGGTCTGTGAGTAAGTGGAAAAGTTGATCTGAAGTGTCATCAAACTTGGGGGATTTCCCATAGTATCTTTTAGATCAGGTGCGTACGAGTCTCATGTAACTACAACGCCATTGCGCTTCCTCGCCTGTTCGCTCGCTATGCTCGGTCACAAGGCTGTGGCGAGCACTAATTATTCTACTTTCTACAAATAAATGCCATATGCATCATTTTGGTGACGTTCTTGATAATGTTGTACGTTTTATTTTATTATGTACGGCGCAATTAAAATTTACACACAATTGATGTGCAAGGAACCCATCTTTAGTGAAAGGGGAAGTAGAAAACAATGAGACGTGACTACGGTAGTGTTGGTACTATAGCTCTCAGAGCCAGTGCCTTACTCCAGGCTATGAGCCGGGATATCGAGGCTCAGAGAAAAGAATTTAATCTGACCGAATATCATCAGACATATACCCGTAATGCTGTGGCAAAACTACCTAAGTTAAGCCGTCGCATTGTTGAACTCGCGGTAAAAGAGATGGAAGATAGCGGTTATCAATTCAATAAAAAACAGGTTGGTAACGTCGAACAATATGCTCTGACAATCCAGAACGTTATCGATATTTATGCACATCGGCAGATACCTAAATACCGCGATATCCACAAAGAACCTTATGTGATTTTTGTCGTCAACCTCAAAGGTGGGGTATCAAAAACGGTCAGTACAGTCACCCTTGCACATGCGTTACGTGTACACCAGGATTTACTCCGTCATGATCTGCGCATCCTAGTTATAGACCTTGATCCGCAGGCATCCAGCACCATGTTTCTTGATCACACCCATAGCATTGGCACTGTTCTTGAAACAGCCGCTCAAGCAATGCTTAACGATCTCGATGCAGAAACGTTGAAAGAAGCTGTTATACGTCCCACCATTATCCCTGGTGTTGATGTGATCCCCGCATCGATTGATGATGGATTTGTGGCAAGCCAGTGGGAGTCATTGGTTGCAGAACATTTACCAGGTCTTAAACCTTCTGAAGTACTTAGAAAGACAATCATTGACCGTATCGCTGGTGATTATGACTTTATTTTCATTGATACCGGCCCTCATCTTGATCCGTTCCTTCTGAATGGCTTGGCTGCAAGCGATTTGCTTCTGACCCCTACGCCACCGGCACAGGTTGATTTCCATTCAACACTAAAATACCTGACGCGGTTGCCTGAGATGTTGGAGCGGCTTGAAGAAGAAGGTGTGGAACCAAGGCTAAGTGCTAGTATTGGCTTTATGTCTAAAATGACCATTAAACGCGATCATGAAACTTCGCATAGTTTAGCGCGAGAGGTTTACGCAAGTAATATTCTGGATGCGTCACTGCCACGACTCGATGGATTCGAACGGTGTGGTGAATCTTTTGACACCATTATTAGTGCTAATCCTGTTTCCTATCCAGGAAGTGCTGAAGCACTGAAAAAAGCCCGAACTGAAGCTGAACGGTTTACTAAGGCTGTATTTGATCGAATTGAATACATCCGGGGAGCATCAAAATGAAAAAAGTTTTAGCCCGAGGACGAGTTCTGGGCAACAGCAATTCAGAATTTGCACGTATGCTTGAAAGCGACGGAGATGTGAAAACGTTTACTCTCAAATCTGGCAAACAGGCGAAATTCATAAAAACGGTTGTGTTAAGCGGTGAGATCGAATCGAAGACGTTCGTTGATGCTTCAGTTAATGGTCGTGATCAGGCGATGTTATCACGCGAGTCAGTCAGCGATATTTCTCGTACTATAAAATTTCAGCAGTTTTTTCCTGCTATTGGGAGAGAGGTAAACGGACGAATTGAAATATTGGATGGTACTCGTCGCCGGGCTGCCTGTATGTATAACAATGTTAAATTCGAAATACTGGTTACAAAAGACGATATTGAACTGCCAGATGCAAGGCAGTTGGCAAAAGACATACAAACTGCGCGGGAACATAGCTTGCGTGAGCTGGGAAAACGGCTGGAAGTCACGTATGGAACCAGCATGACTAAAGAAGAAATTGCTCAGGCAGAGAATCTTTCTCCCGCAAAAGTAACCAGGGCATTTCAGGCTGCTGCTGTACCAGATGAACTGATTTCTGTATTTCCTGTCATCAATGATATTTCACTACAGGATTATCGCTTCTTACTGACAGTCGCTGAAGAAGCAGAAAAGAAAAAAGTGCCTTTGACTGAATTGATGGAAAAAGTTCGTCAGCAATTGACGATGCTGCCTGAATATCCATTGATAGATAAAAGCAATATACTGAGAATTCTAAGAGCAGAGAGCAAAGTACTTTCTGGGCGAGTCACAAAAACTTTTGAGACAGAGAAGCTCAAAAGTTTTTCTGATCGTAATCAGTTCGCACGTAAGAAAACTGATTTTAAAAAAAGACTGGTTGTCTATGAATTCTCACGTATCTCGGCTGAAGTTCAGTCAGAAATTGATGAAGCAATAAAACGAATCCTCGAAAAACTTCCTGATCCAGCAGATAAAAATTAAACAAGAGAGATAAAGTGTGGTGACTCCAATTAGTAGAACATATATTATTTCGATAAAGACACCGATGACTTTTTCATGAAGTTCTACAGAGCGCGAGAAACAGATAGTTCTGTGGGCCAGACGTTTGATTCGGGTTCTCAGGGTCAGATTGTTGCGCTCAATGCGCTGAGTAAAAATCTTACCCGTCAGATGCTTCTCCTTCGGTAACTCTCTGGTGTAACTACCCCATTCGTCAGTGGTCAACATACCGATGGTAAAAGGGGTAAGCAACGCCAGCAATTCACGACAGCTTTCATCAGTCCGGGGGCCAAAAGTGTAGGCCAGAACGCCACCTGTTTTCGTGTTGTACGCGTACCAGAGCCAGTGCTGTCGCGCTTTACTGCCGACAAAACTCCATTGCTCATCAAGTTCGCAGATGAGTGCCACATCAGCATGAGCGACCGGGGATGACGTTATTCTTCGTGGCGGGAGTTTTTTAAAGTCCGGATGACTGTATTAATGCCGATTTTCAGCGTACGGGCAGTATCGCGCACTCCGGCACCGTTGAAAGCCATTTCAGTAATTTGGTCTTTAACTCCCGGTTTACGGGCCTCGTAACAGTAAGCGAGCTGAAACACCCGGTGACAGTCACGGCAGCGAAATCGAGCATGTCCTTTTGGGTTCTTCCCGTGACGGTAAACCTGAACGGACTGGCTACGGGGGCAATGAAGGTTAACTGTGACCATGAAAGAACATTAAAAGCGACTATTATACCCCTGACTCAACTAATTGGAGGCATTACCCCAAATATTTAACCCTATCCTTTCATTCGTTTGCTTGCCAGATTATAGACATCACTTCGTTCGCGTTTACCTACGGCAACAATAGCAATAATTAATTGGTCGTCAATCACCTGATAGACCAGACGAAAGCCAGACGCACGTAATTTTATTTTGTAGCAGTCCTTTATCCCGCGCAGTTTTGCGGAAGGGATGTGCGGGTTTTCACTGCACTTCTTTAGCTTTTTTGCAAACTGCTGCTGAATGGGTTTGTCCAGCTTTTGCCATTCTTTCAATGCATCTTCCCTGAATTTGACTGCGTAAGTCATAGGTAGCTATCCAGGTCCACGTCGTGAAGCGTCTGGCTGCTGCGTTCTGCTACAAGCTTAGCCAGTTCCTGGTCGTCTAGGGCTTCGAGCATCTTCTCGTACAGCTCTGCCGGAACACAGTAAAAAGCGGGCTGGTTGCGGTTCAGAATAGCAACCGGGTAGCCATCACCGGCGCTGACAGTTGCCATTGGGTTTTTCTTGAGTTCGCTGACACTGGCACTTGTGTCACTGAGAATGACGTTGGGCATAGACCACCTTTTGATACCTTTTAACCAGTCTCTAATCTATACATAAAAAGACCGGTTAACAAGTCTTTGGCGCTATTTGTTCCCGGCTATACCGAAAATCCGCTGGAATTGGCGCATTATGGCGGGGTGACATCATCAAACTCTGCCAGCCTCGAGAGCGCAGGTGCCTGTGCCCTGAATAATTCGGAAGTGGGAAAACTGACGTCAGAAGTTATAATAAATCGCCCGAAAGACCCCATTTCCATGGATGCCATTTATCAGTGGCGGTTTTGATGTCCAGGATAAAACCGATATCGTCACGAACGGCACGTATGACAAGAGTGAAACCGTGAATGTCAGTAAAACGGAAATCACGTCGCATGTCTGTGAGCGGACGCTGGCAGCGGAACTGACCTGCACCCGTAAGGCCCATATTGGCGGTAAATATGAAGAAAGCTGGCATAAAAAGAATCAGCTGCCTTCCTGTGAGGTTAAAGGTCAGTATGTGGTCTTCATTTCTTCTCCTGTTAGCGGTGAAATTATCAGTGCTCATTACAGTTGGAAACGGATATACATACAGAAAAGCGACAACATGGTGATTACCACGGTGCTGGCCAAGGAAAAAATACAAATGGAAGCCCTGAAATCCGTTGCAGGACTGGCACAACATAATGGCGATGTGGTGATGCTGCGTAATGCAGAAGGTCGGGACCATCTGCTCTCCGCGTTTGAAAGCAGCCTGCGGGATATTGCGGTATTTTCCCTGCGTGAAATCAGGCTATCGGAAGGTGACCTGGTGCGCTTCACCCGCCAGGACCGGGAACAGGGATGGGATACCCAGACACTGTGGGAAGTTACCCGGATAACCGGTAACGGTGATATCACGCTGAAGAACGGTGAAAATACCCGGCTGATTCAGCCGGGGCGTGAGATGCCGGATATGCATCTGGACGGCTATACCGGTACGGCACACCGGGCTCAGGGGGCCAGTGAGGCCTTTGTGATAGCCCTGGCCGGTGCACCCGGCGCAAGCCCGCGTCTTGCCTCTCTCAGTGATGCATATGTGGCGCTCTCGAGGATGAAGCAGCATACCGATGATATTGGAAAATGGCAGGTATCCGTGGCGGCCAGTGAGAGCCGGAAGACAGCGCATGATGTGCTGGACGTTCAACAGGATGTTTATGCCACAATAGCACAGAAGTTGTGGCATAACGCCCGGCCGCTTAATCAGTGGCAGCCGCAAATATCCGGCACCGCATGTGGCCTGGCCGGCTTACGACCGGAATGGCAGACAACAGGGCATGTGGTTTCAGGAAATCCGTATGGATGAAGAAGGGTGAATGCAGGTAAGATGGCTGGGGCGTGATGATGCCAGCGTTGTGGTTATGCAGCAGAGTCACAATGGCGTGACGCTGACGGCATCAGACCCGGCATCTGCACTGGCGCAGTGCCCGGCAGCATCACTGAGAGTGGTGTTATGCTGCAACAGGATACAGCGCCGCTTCCCGGCTGGCTGCTTCAGAAATTGACGCAGAGCAGGCAGAAATGATATCTGAGGCCATAAAAATTGTGCAGACTGCACAGGATGAGACGCGGAACATCCTGCCGGCAGAAAATGCGTTGGCAGAACAGGAAATTAAGGCCGCCGGGTTGAAGGCTATCCGTGAAGAGAAAGAACAGGTGATTGACAGAGAGAAGACGCTCTGATGGAGAAAAAAGAACATTATCGTGAGCTCCGGATGTATGGCGATGAACGGATTGCAGAGCTGTTGCGATACAGGGAGAAAGTGAAGGGAAGGTACAAAGCGGAAAGCCGCTTAATGGCAGGAATGCTGACAGGGGCATTACTGATGCTGGTCATGTTGTTTGTTGCGCCTTGGCTGGTTATCGAAACACTGGCCGAGTGTCTCAGTCTGGTGCTGGAGTGAAACCATGTGTTCAGCGAAAAGATGTCAGGGGAGAGGTGTGTTTTCTGTGGAACTAAATAGCTGCGCCGAATAGTAGATCACTTTGAGGGAACTCAGTCCGGATTGTGCGATCTGATCAATCGCTAAAAAGAAAAAATCACCAACCGGACTAAGCGATGCCGAGCATAGCACCAATACCCCGTGCCGAACGACGCCTGATGCAGAAAACTATCCACAAAACGCGCGATAAAAACCATGCCCGCAGGTTGACTGCCATACTGATGTTACACCGGGGCGACCGCGTCAGTGATGTTGCCAGAACGCTCTGTTGTGCCCATTCATCCGTCGGGCGCTGGATTAACTGGTTTACCCAATCGGGTATTGAAGGTCTCAAATCCCTACCCGCCGGACGTTCCTGTCGATGGCCTTACGAACATATCTGCACATTGTTACGTGAACTGATAAAGCATTCCCCCGGTGATAGACACAGGCCTAAGCGAGGTTCTGATTTTCAAATTTATTCCTCCGGCAGAAGTAGGAAAAGATTATTATATTTACATCGGAAATGATGTTCTGGTTGCCTGAATATACAGATAACGTCCTCTCCGGGAAACCAAGGACGGTTCAGATGAACTTCTGAAAAACGACTATTTTTTTACTTTTCTACGAATAGAAATTCGGGGAATTTATCATGAAATTATATATTTTAATGAACATAGCCTATGTATCTCAATATGATAGTTAACTAATTATCATTATTCGATTCAGTTAATCTGTATCATATTGAAAAATTGTTATCTACATTAATAGATAATAATATGACATTGTTTTTTTTATTATTGACAACGTCAGTCATTGTTGTAAAGATATTTTTTGGGCGGGATAAATAATATGTTTATGCCTCCTATGAATAGGATATAGATGAAGGATGTATGTTGTGAAAAAATTAATAGCATGTGCAATTACTATGGGAATGTTTTCTTTTAATGCCTGTGCAAATGGACAAGGACAAGGACTAGTTAACTTTAAGGGGACGGTAATTGATGCGCCGTGTGGTATTGCTCCGGAATCTGCAGATCAGTCCATTGATTTTGGTCAGATCTCAAAAGCACATTTGGAGGCTAACGGTATTTCCGTGAAGAAAAACCTGGATATTAAGCTGGTTAATTGTGATGCAACTGAACTGACTTCTACTGGCAGTGTAAAAGTATCATTCGTTGGTACCACCATTAACTCTCAGAACAAAGAACTGGGAACTACTGGTGATACTGGTACTGCTGTTGTCGTTTCTGAAGCCAGTGGCAATCTGGTTTCTTTTGATGGTACTGCTAGCGCTGCAACCAAGCTGCAGGAAGGTGACAACATCCTGCGTTACAGCGCCTGGGTTAAAAAAGCCACTAGCGGCACTCTGAAAGAAGGTGACTTTACCGCTGTTGCCAACTTCAATCTGACCTACGAGTAATCACTCCTCTCCGGTTTTTAACCTCAGATAAGCAGGGGCGCCAGCCCCTGCATTACCGGTAAAGAATAAGGAATACTGCATGTTCTGGCGCACGGTCCTTTCGGTAACAGTTTTCTTGTGTACAGCGGTTCAGGCTGCACCATCGCCGTCCTTTCCGCCGCCGGGGATGAGCCTGCCGGAGTACTGGGGAGAGGAGCATGTCTGGTGGCATGGCCGGGCGAGTTTCAAGGGGCAGGTAATTGCTCCGGCCTGCACGCTGGCCATGGAAGACACCTGGCAGGCAATTGATATGGGGGAGACCCCGGTTCGTGATTTACAGGACAGTTTCGCCGGTCCTGAAAAGAAATTCCGTCTGCGGTTGCGTAACTGTGAGCTGGCGGGAACAGGCAAGCGGGTTTATACGGCGAGCCGTGTCCGGGTGACCTTTGATGGTCTGCAGGGTGAAACGCCTGACAAATTCTCGCTGACCGGTCAGGCCGAAGGCATCAATCTGCAGATACTGGATAACCAGGGCTATCCGGCCCGTGTCGGTAAAGTGATGCCGCCGTTATTGCTGAACGGAAATGAAGAGGGGCTGGATTATACCCTGCGGGTTGTCCGTAATGGTCAGTCGTTAAAGGCGGGAGATTATTATGCCGCATTACGTTTTAAGGTGGATTACGAATAACAGAGTGTACAGAAATAACGACCGGTAACAGGCGGAAGCTTCCCAGTATTTAATTAAATATTTCGATGAGTGAACTTAAATCAAATCCTGTGTACAGGAGAGGGGATTTTGTCTTTATTTTCAGAAGCGGTATGTATTATCTGTATTAACGGTGTTGCTGATAATGAAAAATAATACCTCTTTTGCTGTTAGCGGTATTACATATGTACTGCTGCTTTCCTTTGCAGGCGCACCGACTTATGCCGTCGACTTTAATACAGATGTTCTGGATGCAGCAGACAGACAGAATATTGATTTTTCCCGATTCTCCCAGGTGGGATATATCATGCCTGGGCAGTACCAGATGGAAATTATAGTGAATGACCAGGGAATTTCACCATCGGCATTTCCGGTGACGTTTCTGGAGCCGCCGGTTTCCGGCGAAAACGGAAAGAAGCCGTTGCCGCAAGCCTGTCTGATACCGGAGATGGTCAGACGGATGGGGCTGACCGTGGCTTCACAGGAGAAGGTCACATACTGGAATAACGGGCAATGTGCGAATCTCAGCCAGCTGCCGGGAGTGGAGATACGCCCGAATCTGGCAGAAGGGATGCTGTACATCAATATACCACAGGCCTGGCTGGAGTATTCCGACTCCTCCTGGCTGCCGCCGTCACGCTGGGATAACGGTATTCCGGGGTTGTTGTTTGACTACAATATCAACGGGACGGTGAACAAGCCGCACAAGGGAAAGCAGTCACAGTCACTGAGCTATAACGGGGCTGCGGGTGCCAACTTTGGTGCCTGGCGTCTGCGTGCGGACTATCAGGGCAACCTGAATCATACCACTGGCAGCGGGCAGGGGACGGACAGTCAGTTCACCTGGAGTCGTTTCTACATGTACCGCGCCATCCCTCGCTGGCGAGCAAATCTCACACTGGGTGAGAACTACATCAATTCTGAGATTTTCAGCTCCTGGCGCTATACCGGTGTCAGTCTGGAAAGTGATGACCGCATGCTGCCGCCAAAACTGCGCGGTTATGCACCGCAGGTCTCAGGGATTGCGGATACGAATGCGCACGTCGTGATTTCGCAGCAGGGACGCATCCTTTATGACTCCACTGTGCCGGCAGGCCCATTCACCATTCAGGATCTGGACAGTTCCGTGCGCGGCCAGCTGGATGTTGAGGTTATCGAGCAGGACGGGCGGAAAAAAACGTTCCATGTGGACACGGCATATGTGCCATATCTGACCCGTCCGGGCCAGGTTCGTTACAAGCTGGTTTCCGGTCGTTCGCGTAACTATGAGCACACCACGGAAGGCCCGGTCTTTGCTGCTGGTGAGGCATCTTGGGGTATCAGTAACAAGTGGTCACTTTATGGTGGCGGTATCGTTGCCGGGGATTATAACGCCCTGACAGTGGGGCTGGGCCGTGACCTGAATGAGTTCGGTACGGTATCTGCTGACGTGACCCAGTCTGTGGTCCGTATTCCCGGTGAAGAGACGAAGCAGGGTAAATCCTGGCGCCTGAGCTACTCCAAACGTTTTGATGACGTGAATGCGGATATCACCTTTGCGGGTTACCGCTTCTCTGAACGCAATTACATGACGATGGAACAGTACCTTAATGCACGTTACCGGAATGATTTCACGGGACGTGAGAAGGAGCTGTACACCGTTACGCTTAACAAGAACTTCGAGGACTGGAAGACCTCGGCCAACCTGCAGTACAGCCATCAGACCTACTGGAACCGCCAGACATCAGACTATTACACCGTTTCGGTAAACCGTTACTTCGATGCCTTCGGGTTTAGGAATGTGTCTGCGGGGCTGAGTGCTTCCCGTTCCCGTTACTCGCGTAATGGTGTCAGCAGCAGCGGAGACAACTACAACGATTCCGTTTTCCTGCGTCTGTCCGTGCCGTGGGGAACCGGTACGGTCAGCTACAGCGGCAGTATGAGCAATGACCGTTACACCAACACGGTGGGTTACAGCGACACGCTGAATGGAGGACTGGACAGCTACAGCCTGAACGCAGGTGTGAGCAGTGGTGGCGGCCAACCATCGCAGAGTCAGATGAGTGCGTACTACAACCACAGCAGTCCGCTGGCCAGCCTGTCAGCCAACTTCTCTGCCGTGGAGAACGGTTACACATCATTCGGTATGAGCGCATCTGGTGGAGCGACGATTACCGCGAAAGGTGCGGCCCTGCATGCAGGGGGCATGAACGGAGGAACCCGACTGCTGGTAGATACCGGTGGTGTCGGAGGCGTGCCTGTCGACGGCGGCCGGGTTTCCACCAACCGGTGGGGAATTGGTGTGGTGACGGATGTTAGCAGCTATTACCGCAACATCACGTCTGTGGACCTGAACAAGCTACCGGAAGACATGGAGGCCACCCGCTCGGTGGTGGAATCGGTCCTGACGGAAGGGGCTGTTGGTTACAGGGAGTTTGAAGTCCTGAAAGGAAATCGTCTGTTTGCCGTTCTGCGTCTGGCAGACAACAGTCATCCGCCCTTTGGTGCCAGCGTGACAAATGCTAAAGGCCGTGAACTGGGGATGGTGGCAGACAGCGGCCTGGCCTGGCTGAGCGGGGTGAATCCGGGGGAAACCCTGAATGTTGGCTGGGACGGCCGGACACAGTGTGTGGTGGATATCCCGAAAAACCTGGACCCGGCACAGCAGTTGCTGCTGCCCTGCCGTAAGGTAAAGTGACGGAATAAACGCCGGTGGTCGTCTGTATACCCCGGCAGGAATATGTAAAGAAACAGAGAGCAGAAAATATGCTGAAAATGAAACCGGTACTGAAAAAAACGCTGATGGCGGTAGCGTGTCTGAGCGCAGTCTCTGCAGCCAGGGCAGCTATATCCCTGGACCGTACACGTGCGATTTTTAATGGCGGCGAGATATCGATGACACTGAATATCGCCAATGATAACAAACAGTTACCCTATCTTGCCCAGGCATGGGTAGAGAATGAAAAGAAAGAAAAAATTACCACAGGTCCTCTTATTGCCACACCGCCAGTACAGCGCCTGGAACCCGGCTCAAAGAGTATGGTTCGTCTGACCAGTACACCTGACATCAGCCGCCTGCCACAGGACAGGGAATCCCTTTTTTACTTCAGTCTTCGGGAAATCCCCCCTAAAAGCGATAAGGGAAATGTATTGCAGATAGCTCTGCAGACAAAAATAAAACTGTTTTATCGGCCTGAATCCATTAAAGCAAAGCCCAACGCTGTATGGCAGGACCAGTTGGTGCTGAATAAGACCAGTGGAGGGTATCGGATTGATAATCCGACACCGTATTACGTGACTGTAATTGGTATTGGTGGCAGTGAAAAACAGGCCAGAGAAGGTGAATTTGATGCTGTGATGCTGGCTCCGAAGTCAACGCAGATGGTGAAATCAAGAGCATACAGTACACCATATCTGAGTTACATCAATGACTACGGTGGGCGTCCGGTACTGCAGTTCTCCTGTGCTGGTAGCCGTTGTACCGCAGTAAAGAAATAAGAAAGCAGAAAACGGACTGACCGGAGGCGTCGGAGATGAACAGGACAACGACGGGATTTTATCTGGCAATTGTGCTGGGGAGTTGCGGTATGAACGCTATCTCACAGGCGGATGAATTGTTGACGTGGGATAACTTTTTCGTGGCAGATGAAAGCCGTCATCAGTGGATAAATGAGCACAACGGACGGACAGGAACTCTGAATGCCAAAGGTGCATTAGTGTCATCCCCGTGCATACTGGAGACACCAGAAATTAAACTTCCCTTGCCGCAGGATAAAGGAAAATATGTATTCGATATAAAGCTATCACACTGTGGTGATGGATTATCAAAAACATCTGAGCAGAATCCTGGTGATAACGTTTATGTAAAACAACGTATTATATTGAAAGAAAGGGAGAATGATGTTCTTCTGTCAGAGCATAAGAGTTATAGAATAATTAGGAATTTTTTACGAAATGGAGATAATCGACTTATCTATTTCATGAATAATGAACAGCACAAGAAAATATCAAGAATGCAATCAGAGAAAGCTTTAAATATAATGTCAGATCATAGAATTACATCATTACAATTATATATTTTTTATGAATAGATACAGAAACACTTATTATCAACATATATAAGGTAAACATAACACTTTCCCTTCTTGCTTTATCAGGAGGAAATTTGAGAATAATAAGCTATTTTTTTATTATTGTATCGCTCTTATCGAAGGCATGGGCTGTAGATATCCCCATCAATATAACGGGGAATATTATAATTCCACCATGCGAGATAAATAATGGCAATGCAATTAATGTCGACTTCGGAGATATAAGGCTAACTGAACTTGAACATCATGAGCATAAAAAAATAATCAGTTTTCCTGTCAATTGTTCATATCATCAGGGGGATGCCTATATAAAAATTACAGGCCAGACTATGGATGGTAAAGATAATGTCCTTGCAACCAATATTAATGGGCTGGGAATAGCTCTTTACCAGGGGGAAGAGGGCGTAAATTATCTTAAAGTTGGTGAGGGTTCTTCAGGGTATGGGTATAAGGAAACCGACGCTCTTTCTGATAAAAATGTTGCAAATGCGTTATTCACATTTACAGCAAAAATATACAAAAGTGACAACATCTCAATTAATGTTGGTGAATTCAAAACTACAGCGCTTATAAATATAATATATTTGTAATATAAATCCATAAGGTAACATATGAAATGCATTAAAATATTACCAAACGTATTTTTTATTTTTTTATTTTCTTGCTCTGTTAAGGCAGAAAGTTACTGTAGTCTTCTTTGGGCCAATGACTCATTGCCCCAGGCTTCTCTTAATGCCAGTTTGGATGGGAGTAATACTGGAATATTCCCTATTAATCTACAAGCAGGAGGGGCCTCTACTGTAATAGTAGGATATAAATTAAATATGGATGGCTTTGTCACGCTTGATGGTATTGTCAGATACTGGATACAGTATCCAGAGGAATGGCAGACATCATCTCAAGGACTGAAATATAGAATACGTAGTGACTTGGACGCTGCAGGAGTTCAGGCCTCTGGAGTGAAGACAGTTGTGACTCCTGTAATTCCTCGTCGTTGGGAGAATACTTATGGATGTAGAGACGTTGGAGGACGCTATAGTTTTTCTTCTGAAGCAATTAATGGAATGAAAGTGGAAATAGATCGTAGAAATGCATGGCCTGGGGTTTATTCTCTCTCGCTACCGATAAAAGTTGCTTTTGAAGAAAATAAAGGTAGATATATGGGAGATGATGTCAATGGATGGCGAGGGTTTGCGAATGCAATGAAAAATTTTACTCTTATAAACACTGATAATGTTACCATAACAATAACATCCAAATGTGATATTGTCGATAAAGTGTTAAATGTCAATATGGGTGATAGTATCACACCTGATATGGCAAAAAACGGTGTGGAAAAAAAAGTTAATGTATCTCTAACCTGTAACTCATTGGCAAAAGTATCATTATCACTGAAAGGTACAGATATTATCGATGGCATCAATAATAAAACCAGATGTGGTTCTGGCAGCTGCACTCTTAATTTTGATGACGGAAATTATAACAAGGTAATTGATGTAAGCAATGGTTTACATACCGTGCCAATTTCAATATTATTTCAGGATAATAATGCTATTCCTGGTAGTTTTAATGGGGGGGCTGTTTTATCTATTGACATTCTTTAATATTATCGGTTTTGATAAGTAGTATATATTTATGATTTAGTCAATATATTAATGGCATTAAATGTATTTACATCTTTGACTTGAGTTAAAAGAATCTAATATTGATTTTTATACTAAATAGCTGCGCCGAATACCTCTACACTTTTGCCAGTCCATGTTTTCCCCCGGGGAATGGACTGGCGTTTTCCATAAAATGGCGGGTAATGCCTCCAATTAGTTGAGTCAGGGGTATAATAGTCGCTTTTAATGTTCTTTCATGGTCACAGTTAACCTTCATTGCCCCCGTAGCCAGTCCGTTCAGGTTTACCGTCACGGGAAGAACCCAAAAGGACATGCTCGATTTCGCTGCCGTGACTGTCACCGGGTGTTTCAGCTCGCTTACTGTTACGAGGCCCGTAAACCGGGAGTTAAAGACCAAATTACTGAAATGGCTTTCAACGGTGCCGGAGTGCGCGATACTGCCCGTACGCTGAAAATCGGCATTAATACAGTCATCCGGACTTTAAAAAACTCCCGCCACGAAGAATAACGTCATCCCCGGTCGCTCATGCTGATGTGGCACTCATCTGCGAACTTGATGAGCAATGGAGTTTTGTCGGCAGTAAAGCGCGACAGCACTGGCTCTGGTACGCGTACAACAGTAAGCGGCTCGTCAGAACCGTATTGATATTTACTGAGAGCTCAGATCAACTTTCCAGGGCAACAGATCGCGTACCCGGTTTGCCGGCCAGTCCTGGATATGTTCAATGACGTAACGCAGCCACTTTTCTGGCTCCACATTGTTCAGACGGCATGTGCCGATCAGCGAGTACAACACCGCCGCATGTTCACCACCGCTGTCGGAACCCGCGAACATCCAGTTTTTCCGGCCTACGGCCACTCCCCGTAAGGCGTTCTCTGCGATGTTGTTGTCGATTTCCACCCAGCCATTACTGCAGTACACGTTCAGTGCATCCCACTGTTTCAGCAGGTATGCGAACGCTTTTGCCGTATCTGAGTGACGCGACAGTGTTTTCATCTGTTGCTGTATCCAGTCATACAGTGACTGCATCAGTGGCGCGGCTCTGGCTTTTCTTGCCGCCAGACGCTGTTCTGCTGAACAGCCCCGGACCTCTGCCTCGATAGCATACAGTTCACCGATACGCTGCAGGGCTTCCGTGGTGATGTCGGTGGGCGCTCTTGCATGCACATCGTGGATTTTTCTCCGGGCATGAGCCATACACGCGGCTTCCGTTATTCTGCCGGATTCGTATAACACCCGGTAACCACCGTAAGCATCGGCCTGAAGCACACCGCTGTAACCGGCCAGGTGATTTTGTGGATGGATACCTTTCCGGTCCGGACTGTACGCGAACCAGACCGCCGGGGGCATCTGTGAACCGGCGTTGCGGTCATCACGGACGTAGACCCACAGCCGGGCTGTCCGGGTTTTACCGCTGCCCGGCTCCTGGACCGGGACGGGGATATCATCGGCATGGACTTTACCGGGCATCAGCACATACTGGCGCAGGACGTCATACAGCGGCTCCAGCAGTTCAGCAACGGCACCGGTCCAGCGCCCCAGTGTGGCACGGCTCAGCTCCACTCCCTGACGACGGTATATTTCTGACTGGCGGTATAACGGCAGATGGTCTGCATATTTCCCGGTGACAACATGGGCCAGAAGCCCCGCTCCGGCATAACTGCGTGCAATGGGTTTTGAAGGTACTGGTGCCTGCACGATATGGTCGCACCGGCAACAGGCCAGTTTCGGACGTTGTGTTTCGATAACCTTAAAGGCGCTGCTGATAAGCTCCAGTTGCTCTGACACATCACATCCCAGAGAACTGAGTTCACCACCACAGGCAGGACAGCATTCCTCTTCCGGCCGGATAACCCGGGTTTCACGGGGAAGTGAGGCCGGTAACGGTTTACGGGCTGAAGACTGGCGCAGGGCGGATGGCAGTACCGGGTCATACTGCTCACCCAGCGTTTCCGCCATTTCTTCCTGAAGTGCGCTGATTCGCTCCTGAGCTTCCTGTATCTGCCGTTCGGTTTTTGCACGAAGTTTTTCTGAGCTTTTACCGAACTGCATACGTTGCAGTTTCGCAACCAGCGCCTTCAGCCGGTTGATTTCGGAAGCATAAGCCGCCACCCGCTGTGAGAGCAGGCGGTTGTATTCAGCCATCTGGCGGATGGTGTCCTGTTGCGTCTGCAACAGTGCCCGCAGGCGGGCGTTCTCATGAGCAAGTGAGGTGTCCATATCCTCACTTTACAACGGGTTATATGCGGATTCCAGCGCGTTCCGTTCGTTTCGGGTGCTTCCAGTTGATACCTTCAGGAAGCATGGATAACTGAGCCGGAGTAAGGTGCACCTTGCCGTCACGGGTGACTGGCCAGACGAAGCGGCCCCGCTCCAGGCGTTTGGTGAAGAGGCACAGTCCGTCACTGTCAGCCCACAACACTTTTATCTGGTCACCCCGGCGTCCGCGGAAGATGAACAGGTGTCCGGAGAACGGGTCATCCTTCAGGACGTTCTGAACTTTTGATGCCAGGCCGTTAAAGCCATTTCGCATATCGGTGATACCTGCAACCAGCCAGATACGCGAACCGGCAGGGAGAGATATCATCAGTGGCTGCTCCCTTTTATTTCGCGGATAAGTGTCTGTAATAACGCCGGCGTCAGTTTACCTTTAAGCCTGAGAGTTCCGGCCGGCAGAACCAGCTCACAACACAGACTGTCGGACGGTGTATTTATCTGCTCTGGTTCCTGTGCCGGAGCCGGGATTTTATTATCCGGCTCCGGCGTTAACGTCACGGGAAGCAGTGCCGGCATATTTTTTCCGGAAGGCAGCAGGCCACCTTTCCGGTATTGATGGCGCCAGTTGAAGAGCAGGTTATCGTTGATTCCGTTTTCCCGGGCGATCTGCGCCACACAGGCTCCGGGCTGCAGTGACTGCTCCACTAAGGCGATTTTAAACTCATAAGGGAAGTTGGGCCGCCGGGGTAATGCCAGTCAGTTAAGCAACTGACTGGCTCTTTTTCGGGGCTGTGGGGTATTTCCAGGGCCTCTCCTTTACCACTCTCGGGAAGGCTCTTTCCCTTCTTGTCGGTAATTTCACAAGTTGTCCCATACTTGCAAGATCGCGCATCAGCTCCGGTATACGTCCCGGTGAAGCGCCCTGCAATGTCATCAGCATTCTCATTACCATTCCGCATGATTCTGAGAAACTCAGTTGATTCGGCCAGTAACCTTTCAGATGTTCTGCCATTTTAATCATCTGATATCTCACCAGATTATAAGCCAGTAAGACACCCCACAGCTCTTGCTCCACAAGCTCCGGCTTTTTACTTCTCAGCGTCAGCCTGCTCAGTTGCATCGTCTGTTTTATCTCCCTGTATCCCAGTTCGATTTCCCAGCGATGACTGTACAGATCCGCCATTTCTCCTCCGGGGAAGCGCATGGCGTCCGTCATCGACGTCAGCAGATGGCAGACTTTTCCTTTGCGCGTCACGGTCAGCAGGCGGGCTGTCACCTCATTTCCCAGCCCCGGCCACTTTTTTCGTGCCTGCGGGCTGGTTTTCAGCTTCACCAGATGATCGCCTTTACCCAGTTTTCTGATCTCTTCATATTGCGCTCCCTTTCTGAGAGGGATCATCCAGTGGCGGTGTTCTCCCGCCTGGCTCCAGGCATTTAACAGTCCCAGTGAGTAATAACCTTTATCCATTAACGTCAGGGTGTTATCGCCGGTTTGTTCTATAAGTTGCTCAGCAAGCTCATTTTCGCTGTTCTTCATCGTGCCGAAGGCTGCAGCCGTCAGCAGATGGCTGGTCAGTTCCATCTGGCAGACCATTTTGACCTGCGGGTAGAGCGCCGGGTTCCCGGCATGTGTCTGGCGGGGGAAGGCTGCATCGTTCTCTGGTGTATCCGGTGTGCGCCAGAACACACCATCGATGGCCAGCAGGGTCAGGCCGCACCAGTGCGGATGCGGCGTGGTGTTATGCCAGAGCTGCGCTGTTTTCGTGAACACGCGGCGGACAGCCTCACTTCCCAGACGCTGGCGGGCCTGAATAACGGCACTGGGGGCAACGAAGGGGCGATTGCCCGGCAGCATGATGTCCAGGCGATTCACAATCTGGTGAAGAGGTTCTTTACGCTCAAGCGCCATGCCAACAATACACCAGACCATCATTTCGAGGGGAAGACGGCGCTTGCGTAGCGTTACAGTACCTGATTCGGCAAGGCAACGAGAGATGAGTTCGGGGTCGAGGTAATCCCCCAGAGAAGTCAGTGGGTTACGCAGAGAATCGTAACGGGATACCAAATCAAGGGCCTGTCCAATGAGCATAAAAAAATCCGGAAACGAGTGAGCGTTTCCGGATTCTTACACAGCCACTGGATCGGTCAACTGATCCTTAACTGATCGGCATTAGGGCCGCCGGGGACGTTTTTTTACCACGGGGGCTTCGGATATAACGGTGCTTTCAGGACGTACGACTGGTACCGTGGAAAATTGTCCGTAAAGGCATGATCTTACCCACCAATAGTGGACACAGGACTAAGTGAGTAAACTCTCAACCAGAGGTGACTCATGACAAAACCAGTATCAATCAGCAAGAAGCCCCGTAAACAACATACGCCTGAATTTCGTAACGAAGCCCTGAAACTCGCTGAACGCATCGGTGTGGCCGCCGCAGCCCGTGAACTCAGCCTGTATGAATCTCAGCTTTATGCCTGGCGCAGTAAACAGCAGCAACAAATGAGTTCGTCAGAGCGCGAAAGCGAACTGGCCGCTGAAAATGTCCGCCTTAAACGACAACTGGCGGAGCAGGCTGAGGAACTGGCCATCCTCCAAAAGGCCGCGACATACTTCGCGAAGCGCCTGAAATGAAGTATGTCTTCATCGAAAATCGAGCCTGTTTAAGATTCTGTGTAAATGCCTTTTCTCAGAAGTGACCGTCCAGGCGGTCACCGAACTCGATAATAAAGCGGCTCATTGCCATTCGCCAGTCCTTCAACGGCATCGTCCATTTCTGGGACGCAGACTGGATTGCCAGCCACACCACTTTTTTCACCGAGTCGTCTGTCGGGAACACTTTACGCTTTTTGAGCGCATGGCGGATCACGCTGTTTAGCGACTCGATGGCATTCGTCGTATAGATCACTTTGCGGATGTCCGTTGGATAAGCGAAGAACGTGGCAAGATTCGGCCAGTTAGCCTGCCAGCTTCGGCTTATCTGAGGATAGCGACAGTCCCAGGCCGCAGCGAACGCTTCCAGTGCCTGCTGGCCTGCCTCTTCCGTGGGAGCCTGATAAATCGCTTTCAGGTCGCGAGTGACGGCTTTGTAGTCCTTCCATGACACGAAGCGCAGGCTGTTGCGCACCATATGCACGATGCATAACTGGATGCGGGCCTTCGGATATACTGTGTTGATGGCATCCGGGAAGCCTTTCAGGCCATCCACACAGGCGATGAGGATATCGTTCAGACCGCGGTTTTTCAGTTCAGTCAGCACATTGAGCCAGAACTTCGCCCCTTCATTTTCGGCCAGCCACATACCCAGCAGTTCTTTCTGACCTTCGATATTGATGCCCAGTGCCAGGAACACCGATTTGTTGATGACGCGACTGTCCTGCCGAACTTTCAGGACGATACAGTCAAGATAAACAATGGGGTAAACAGCATCCAGTGGTCGGTTTTGCCATTCTACAACCTGCTCCATCACGGCATCGGTAACCTTTGATATCAGTGCCGGTGAAACATCTGCGTCATACAGTTCTTTGAACGCAGCAGCTATCTCACGGGTGGTCATCCCTTTGGCATACAACGAGAGGATCTGGTTATCCATCCCGGTAATACGGGTCTGATTTTTCTTTACCAGTTGTGGTTCGAAGGTACCGTCACGATCGCGCGGAGTACGCAGTTCCAGTGGACCGTCGCCTGTGATAACGGTCTTTGTGGAAAAACCGTTGCGGGAGTTAGCTCCTGGTCTGGACTGATTTTTCTCATACCCAGGATGGTGTGTCATCTCTGCATTGAGAGCGGCTTCAACGCTGAGCTTTTTCAGCAGCCGATCAAACTGACTGAGGTCTTCAGGGGTTTTGAGGTTTTTGGCCAGTTCGTTAGCCAGAGCCTGTAACTGTTTTTCGTCCATAAATTAACCTTCATTTGATGCTGGATTGAACATATCAAAATCAGGCAATTACACAAATCTATGTACAGGCTTCGAAAATCATCGGGCAGAGTTCAGCATCAAAGCGATGTGTCGTGTACTTCGGGTTGCCCGCAGCGGCTGGTATGTCTGGCTCAGGCGTCGTCACCAGATGAGCCTGCGCCAACAGTTTCGGCTCACCTGCGATACCGCTGTTCATAAGGCATTCTTTGAGGCAAAGCAGCGATACGGTGCTCCCCGCCTTGCTGACGAACTGCCGGAGTTCAATATTAAAACCATTGCCGCCAGCCTGCGTCGTCAGGGGCTGCGGGCGAAAGCCGGCCGGAAGTTCAGCCCGGTCAGCTACCGTGCACATGGCCTGCCCGTATTGGAGAATCTGCTGGAGCAGGACTTCAGCGCCAGCGGCCCGAACCAGAAGTGGGCGGGTGACATCACGTACTTGCGTACCGATGAGGGCTGGTTGTATCTCGCAGTAGTCATCGACCTGTGGTCACGCGCCGTTATTGGCTGGTCGATGTCACCGCGAATGACAGCACAACTGGCCTGTGATGCACTGCAAATGGCGTTGTGGCGGAGAAGACGCCCGGAAAGCGTCATTGTTCATACGGACCGTGGTGGTCAATACTGTTCAGGGGATTATCAGGCGCTGCTGAAGCGACACAACCTGCGTGGCAGTATGAGTGCGAAAGGCAACTGTTATGACAATGCCTGTGTGGAAAGCTTCTTTCATTCGCTGAAGGTGGAATGTATCCACGGGGAACGCTTTAGCAGCCGGGAAATAATGCGGGCAACGGTGTTTAATTATATCGAGTGTGATTACAATCGCTGGCGTCGTCACAGTGCCTGTGGCGGTCTCAGCCCGGAACAATTTGAAAACCATAATCTCGCTTAGGGCCGTGTCCACATTACGTGGGTAGGATCAGAGTACCATCACCGGGACTTATGGGTAAGGACATGGATGCCAATCAGTGATCGGATGCGAGCCAAATCGTGATCGATTGTGATGCCAAACCACGCTCGGAGATGCATGCCAAATCATGATCGATTCAGGTGCCATTTTGCATACAGCCAATACTGTTCGACACCGATTAATGCTTTGCATGAAATTATTACTGAAGTTTGGCGAAACCACATAGAAATATTGGGCAACATTGAACAGGGAAATTATTAGCAGATCACTGGTAAATGAAAAACACAGCTTACCTGGTGTGGAGAAACAGAATGAGACCAGCAAGTGGCCCAACACAAAAGGCTCCTTCCCGAATGACAACAGCCCGTCAAAGCTACTTTATCTGCGACATGTGAATGTGAGGGAAAATGGACAATAGAAGCCCTAAGCAACAATTTGACATTGTCACAATTAGCCATTTATGTTGAAGGGCGGTTGAATAATGGGTTGCGGTAGGGGGAACTGGTATCCCTACTGTAACCGAATAATATGATATCGCTGTAGAGCTTTTACCGTGACACACAATTTTGATCACTTTCGGCCTTTGAAGGAAACTACTGACGGCGTAGAGTTACCGCCATGGTAAGCAGACCCTATTAATTACATAATATTTTGATGATGCTGATGTTTTTTCCCGGGATTCTTGCATCATATTCAAAAATCTGGAAATTAAAATCACTACATTTGGTGTGCAGGATATGTTCTGGTCGCAGCATGTGAGCATTTCCGTCAATATCAAATAACTTTGCAATCTGCACAAGATCTACCTTATTTTGTGCCATACAAGTGAAATATCTGTAAATATCATCCAACGGAATCGGATTCAATGCTTTTTGTACCATCCAGTCCTCAAATCGCAGCTTTCTGGTGACGCCTTCTCCTAAGTCAGACTGGTACAGAAAAGCAGAGCGGCCTATATTAGCTCCTGCAGGGATATCGATAACATATGCATGACCAAGTCCTCCATCATTAACTCGTAAAATAAAATTCTGTTGCTCCGGTAAAGAGCATAGACACTCCAGAAGCTCACTAAGTGATAGTGACTGTTGCTTTTCAAAAGAGTAGCTGAAGTCATCCTGGCCCAGGAACAACTTCATAATTGTATTTGCAATAACTCCGCAAGAAGGTTCTACTATCCCCTTCTTTCTGCCAATGATCGCCTCAACTTCCTCGAACGAAACGCCCCAATCGTTTGTCATCTGTGCTAAATTATTATCGATTGCCTCCATTATTACTGAAGGTTTTTTCTTATGGATTGGTACTGAGTGGTCATCGCTATTCAGTAATACATTAGCCATGAAATTTTGTGAGCACAGTGAGGAAAATCCTCTGACATGTAAGGCCGACGCACTTTCCGAGGGATGATATATGATCCTACCCACGTAATGTGGACACGGCCCTAAGCGAGATTATGGTTTTCAAATTGTTCCGGGCTGAGACCGCCACAGGCACTGTGACGACGCCAGCGATTGTAATCACACTCGATATAATTAAACACCGTTGCCCGCATTATTTCCCGGCTGCTAAAGCGTTCCCCGTGGATACATTCCACCTTCAGCGAATGAAAGAAGCTTTCCACACAGGCATTGTCATAACAGTTGCCTTTCGCACTCATACTGCCACGCAGGTTGTGTCGCTTCAGCAGCACCTGATAATCCCCTGAACAGTATTGACCACCACGGTCCGTATGAACAATGACGCTTTCCGGGCGTCTTCTCCGCCACAACGCCATTTGCAGTGCATCACAGGCCAGTTGTGCTGTCATTCGCGGTGACATCGACCAGCCAATAACGGCGCGTGACCACAGGTCGATGACTACTGCGAGATACAACCAGCCCTCATCGGTACGCAAGTACGTGATGTCACCCGCCCACTTCTGGTTCGGGCCGCTGGCGCTGAAGTCCTGCTCCAGCAGATTCTCCAATACGGGCAGGCCATGTGCACGGTAGCTGACCGGGCTGAACTTCCGGCCGGCTTTCGCCCGCAGCCCCTGACGACGCAGGCTGGCGGCAATGGTTTTAATATTGAACTCCGGCAGTTCGTCAGCAAGGCGGGGAGCACCGTATCGCTGCTTTGCCTCAAAGAATGCCTTATGAACAGCGGTATCGCAGGTGAGCCGAAACTGTTGGCGCAGGCTCATCTGGTGACGACGCCTGAGCCAGACATACCAGCCGCTGCGGGCAACCCGAAGTACACGACACATCGCTTTGATGCTGAACTCTGCCCGATGATTTTCGATGAAGACATACTTCATTTCAGGCGCTTCGCGAAGTATGTCGCGGCCTTTTGGAGGATGGCCAGTTCCTCAGCCTGCTCCGCCAGTTGTCGTTTAAGGCGGACATTTTCAGCGGCCAGTTCGCTTTCGCGCTCTGACGAACTCATTTGTTGCTGCTGTTTACTGCGCCAGGCATAAAGCTGAGATTCATACAGGCTGAGTTCACGGGCTGCGGCGGCCACACCGATGCGTTCAGCGAGTTTCAGGGCTTCGTTACGAAATTCAGGCGTATGTTGTTTACGGGGCTTCTTGCTGATTGATACTGGTTTTGTCATGAGTCACCTCTGGTTGAGAGTTTACTCACTTAGTCCTGTGTCCACTATTGGTGGGTAAGATCACTCTGTTGAAAAATTATCCATTATTTCATTTCAGAGGGCCTATGGAAAACTGGGTTATTCAGGAACTGGAATCCCTGGACGTTGGTGATGTCAGGCTGGAAAGACGCGTGAAGCATGTTCTCAGTGTGCTCAGCCGCTCACCGAAGGAAAGTATTCCGGTATCCTGCCGCACATGGAGTGAGACAAAGGCAGCTTATCGTTGTTTTTCCAGTGAAAAAGTTTCGGCAGATAAGATAATGGCACCCCATAAGCAGCAGATCATCAAAAGAGTTCAACACTTTAAACGGGTTTTTGTCTTACAGGATACGACGGAACTCAACTATTCAGGCCAGAAAGATAAACAGGGTGTTGGACCTAAAAAACATAAGGATGAAAGACGACTGTTACTTCATCCCCAACTGGTTATTAGCGACTCTGGCGTTTGCCTCGGCGTTTATGATGATTACCAGTGGTTCAGAACAGAACTAAAAACTGAGAATAAAAGCCGCAAAGAAATATGTAACGATTTACTTCATAAAAGACATGTTACTGAAAAGGAAACATGGCGTTGGGTTGACGGGTATAATAAAGCAACAGAACTGGCAGGTATCTGTCCCGATACTCATGTTATATCCGTTTCAGATCGTGAAGGGGATTTTTACGACCTTTTTGAATATGCAGAAAAAACAAATGGAATAAAGGCCGACTGGCTCGTAAGAATGAAAAACACGAACAGGGCAACTCTTGATATTACAGGAAAAAGAGAGCATCAACTTCAGAATGAAAAAATGATGAAACTCCCCCCACAACAGATAATCGAATTCACACTGCCGGATGACCGGGAACGGCCTTCCCGCCTCATCCGGCAGGAACTGCGTCTGGCCCGGGTAACGCTGCATCCCCCAACAGGACGCAGAGGAAACCTGCGGTGTTCTCCGGTAACAGTAACTGTATTACTTGCACAGGAAATAAATCCACCCAAAGATGTTCAGCCATTGACATAGTGGTTAATGAGCAGCGTGCCGACAGATGCACTGACAGAGCCAGCACAACTCATTCAGTGGTATTTATTAAGATGGAATATTGAAATATTCTTTAAGATTCTGAAAAGTGGATGTCAGGTTGAAAAATTGCAACTTGAAACCTTTGAGCGGACAAGGAATTGCCTCGCCTTATATCTTATAATTGAATGGAGAATATTTTATATTAGCTCGTTAAATAAATCATTACCTGAGGGACCCTGCGATTTAATTTTTGAAAGTAAAGAATGGGAATGTCTCTGGATACTTACAGAAAATAAACCACCACCGGATGTCATACCTGATATAAAAACAGCCGTACTGATGCTGGCAAGATTAGGAGGCTATCTGGCAAGAAAGAACGATTCGCCCCCGGGTCCGAAAGCGATATGGACGGGGATGATGCGATTAATGTTATCAATAAACGCTATAGAAATTGCCCGTAATACTTATGGGTAAGGACATGTTGGCATCCTGTCGATCACTCCGGGAATTAACTCTTTCCAGCACAGTCTTCATTGCTGTTTTTTAAGCCAATGGAGACATCTATGTCTAAAAAGAGAAAAGCCAGGAGTTCCATGGAAACTTGTTTTAAGATCCTTCAGCTCAAATTCGACCAGAAGCTGACCAACCGTTGTATCGCACTGACGCTGAGAATCAGCGCATCGACGGTTTTTGATGTTCTTGCCCGCTTCAAAACCACCTCGCTGTCATGGCTCCTCCCCGCAGGGGTGTCCCATGATGCCCTTGAAAAACGCATATTCCCGGTCAAAGGTTCATCTGCATCAGAACGAGTGACGCCTCTCCATGCACCAGGAGCACCGCGCCGGCGAAAAGCTCTTTATCGACTTCTGCGGCCCTACAGTCCCTGTCGTCAATCCGGATACCGGGGAAATACGCCGGGTGACCATCTTCGTGGCCGTGATGGGCGCGTCGGACTATACCTACGTGGAGGCCTGCGAAGGCCAGGATATGATGTCCTGGCTGAACGCCAACAGCCGCTGTCTGACCTTCCTGGCGATGTGCCGAAGCTGCTTATCCCCGACAATCTCAAAAGCGCGGTGAAAAAGGCCGATCGCTATGAGCCGGTTATCAACGACAGTTATCAGGCGCTGGCAGAGCACTACGGCACTGTCATCATCCCGGCCCGCCCCTATAAGCCGAAAGACAAGCCGAAGGCGGAAAATGGTGTCCTTATCGTCGAGTGGTGGCAGCTTGCCCGCATCCGCAACGAAACCTTCCACACATTCAGGGCGCTGAATAACCGCCTTTGGGAATTGTTGACAGACATGAACAACCGACCAATGAAAGGATACGGCAATCAAACCCATGCAGAGCGCTTCCGCACGCTGGATGCGCCGGCACTCTCACCGCTGCCTCTGACAACGTATGAGTACACCGAATACAAAGCGGTGAAGGTGGGGCCTGACTACCACGTTGAATATGCCCGTCACTGGTACTCAGTTCCGCACGAACTGGTTGGTCAGCGCCTGTCGCTGAAGGCGGGTCAGGCGGTGATCCAGCTCTGGCACAAGGGGCAGTGCGTGGCGCAGCACCGGGGGCATGGGACTTGGACACCGGAACGTCTGATCGAGATGGGGTGCAACATAGGCCCGTTCACCGGCAGGGTGGTTGAGGCCATGCTGAAGGAAAAGGCCCATTCGGAGCTTGTCTACCGCGCAGTCCTTGGCCTGACCGCGCTGCAGAAAAAATATGGCAAAGAGCGGCTGGAAAAAGCCAGTTGTGTCGCCTGGCACTATAACGCGCCGGACAGACGCTTCATCGATAACCTGCTGCATCACCACCGGGAGAACCAGGAGCTGCCATTATCCCGTCAGAGTGAACAATACGCAGCAGTCTCACCAGAGCATGAAAACCTGCGCGGCCCGGGTTACTACCACTAACTGACAGAAGGAACAGATGATATGAGCGATAATCTGTTAAACAAACTGACACAACTGAAACTCCCGGCGATGGCCGGCAGCCTGATACGCCAGCGTGAAACCCCTCGGACCTACGACGAGCTGTCGTTCGAAGATAGACTGACCCTGCTGGCCGATGACGAGCTGCTGAATAAAGAAAACGGTCGTATTGCACGGTTGAGAAAAAACGCCAACCTGAAGTACCAGGCAGCCCCGGAGGGGCTGCATTACCCGGTCTCCCGTGGGTTGCGGGCCGAACAGATGCGTGAACTGCTGAGTGGTCACTACATCATCCACAAGAAAAGTCTGCTGATCACCGGTCTGACGGGATGTGGAAAGAGCTGGATAGCCAATGCGCTGGCTGAAGCACCTGAAACAACTGCAGAAGACGCAGGTACTTATCCTGGATGATCTGGGTCTGGAGCCGTTGAGCAACGCGCAATGTAACGACCTGCTGGAGATCATCGAAGACCGCTACGAACAAAGCAGCACCATCGTGGTAAGCCAGTTCCCGGTAGACAAGTGGCACGGTCTGATGGAGAACCCGACGCCTGCGGAGGCGATCCTGGACAGGCTGGTGCATAACACGCACAGGCTGGTACTCCAGGGAGAGTCAATGAGGAAAAATAAACTGGCAGTGGAAAGCGACGAAAAAAAAGTTAAAAAGCAGCAGGAAAAGTTAAGTTCCCGGTTGATCGAAAAGATGCGAATCGCTGATCGAACTTCGATGCCAATCCGTGATCGAATAGAGCGGAATACGCACTGTAGCACTTTCGTTTTAACGACATACCGATATGCTGGCGTAGCCATCTAAATTCATAACATAATTCCTGTTACAGAAAAAATGCTTTAGCGAAACACCAACTTCAAGACCTGCATCATTCTGAATGTCCCCCGGATACAACGAGAATCCAATGATAATGCGCGATAAACTGAAGCTGCAAAGAAAGGGATAATCTTTCATTGCAGGGCAGGGGCAAATTAAGCATAAATGCGGAGTCAGCCTTACATAACGTTCTAGAAAACTGGCAATTAAGAAACTATGCTAACAACACAATGTACTGGTGATTTCAGTATGAAAGGTTTTTTGTTTTTTGTTTAAAATCAATGAGATGAATAGAAAAAAAGATGGTGAAAAGTTAAAAGCAACCTTCTGAGTAGGTGGATTTTCTAAATATCTCACTTTGGGGATAGGGAGCCTCAGAAAAAAACATCAGTATTCCAACTCCATGTTCGATAGATGCTTACCCGTTGTCGCTCGTTCTCTGCGGTGATCACAGCCGAATAAGATATATAGTTTTTCTTTTCAAGACCGGCGGCACAAAGAGTCCGTTATACTGAATTGTTATCAGATTCTGCCATACCGTCGTAAGCGGCTCGTCAGAACCGTATTGATATTTACTGAGAGCTCAGATCAACTTTCCAGGGCAACAGATCGCGTACCCGGTTTGCCGGCCAGTCCTGGATATGTTCAATGACGTAACGCAGCCACTTTTCTGGCTCCACATTGTTCAGACGGCATGTGCCGATCAGCGAGTACAACACCGCCGCATGTTCACCACCGCTGTCGGAACCCGCGAACATCCAGTTTTTCCGGCCTACGGCCACTCCCCGTAAGGCGTTCTCTGCGATGTTGTTGTCGATTTCCACCCAGCCATTACTGCAGTACACGTTCAGGGCATCCCACTGTTTCAGCAGGTATGCGAACGCTTTTGCCGTATCTGAGTGACGCGACAGTGTTTTCGTCTGTTGCTGTATCCAGTCATACAGTGACTGCATCAGTGGCGCGCCTCTGGCTTTTCTTGCCGCCAGACGCTGTTCTGCTGAACAGCCCCGTACCTCTGCCTCGATAGCATACAGTTCACCGATACGCTGCAGGGCTTCCGTGGTGATGTCGGTGGGCGCTCTTGCATGCACATCGTGGATTTTTCTCCGGGCATGAGCCATACACGCGGCTTCCGTTATTCTGCCGGATTCGTATAACGCCCGGTAACCACCGTAAGCATCGGCCTGAAGCACACCGCTGTAACCGGCCAGGTGATTTTGTGGATGGATACCTTTCCGGTCCGGACTGTACGCGAACCAGACCGCCGGGGGCATCTGTGAACCGGCGTTGCGGTCATCACGGACGTAGACCCACAGCCGGGCTGTCCGGGTTTTACCGCTGCCCGGCTCCTGGACCGGGACAGGGATATCATCAGCATGGACTTTACCGGGCATCAGCACATACTGGCGCAGGACGTCATACAGCGGCTCCAGCAGTTCAGCAACAGCACCTGTCCAGCGCCCCAGTGTGGCACGGCTCAGCTCCACTCCCTGACGACGGTATATTTCTGACTGGCGGTATAACGGCAGATGGTCTGCATATTTCCCGGTGACAACATGGGCAAGAAGCCCCGCTCCGGCATAACTGCGTGCAATGGGTTTTGACGGTACTGGTGCCTGCACGATATGGTCGCACCGGCAACAGGCCAGTTTCGGACGTTGTGTTTCGATAACCTTAAAGGCGCTGCTGATAAGCTCCAGTTGCTCTGACACATCACATCCCAGAGAACTGAGTTCACCACCACAGGCAGGACAGCATTCCTCTTCCGGCCGGATAACCCGGGTTTCACGGGGAAGTGAGGCCGGTAACGGTTTACGGGCTGAAGACTGGCGCAGGGCGGATGGCAGTACCGGGTCATATTGCTCACCCAGCGTTTCCGCCATTTCTTCCTGAAGTGCGCTGATTCGCTCCTGAGCTTCCTGTATCTGCCGTTCGGTTTTTGCACGAAGTTTTTCTGAGCTTTTACCGAACTGCATACGTTGCAGTTTCGCAACCAGCGCCTTCAGCCGGTTGATTTCGGAAGCATAAGCCGCCACCCGCTGTGAGAGCAGGCGGTTGTATTCAGCCATCTGGCGGATGGTGTCCTGTTGCGTCTGCAACAGTGCCCGCAGGCGGGCGTTCTCATGAGCAAGTGAGGTGTCCATATCCTCACTTTACAACGGGTTATATGCGGATTCCAGCGCGTTCCGTTCGTTTCGGGTGCTTCCAGTTGATACCTTCAGGAAGCATGGATAACTGAGCCGGAGTAAGGTGCACCTTGCCGTCACGGGTGACTGGCCAGACGAAGCGGCCCCGCTCCAGGCGTTTGGTGAAGAGGCACAGTCCGTCACTGTCAGCCCACAACACTTTTATCTGGTCACCCCGGCGTCCGCGGAAGATGAACAGGTGTCCGGAGAACGGGTCATCCTTCAGGACGTTCTGAACTTTTGATGCCAGGCCGTTGAAGCCATTCCGCATGTCGGTGATACCGGCAACCAGCCAGATACGCGAACCGGCAGGGAGAGATATCATCAGTGGCTGCTCCCTTTTATTTCGCGGATAAGTGTCTGTAATAACGCCGGCGTCAGTTTACCTTTAAGCCTGAGAGTTCCGGCCGGCAGAACCAGCTCACAACACAGACTGTCGGACGGTGTATTTATCTGCTCTGGTTCCTGTGCGGGGGCCGGGATTTTATTATCCGGCTCCGGCGTTAACGTCACGGGAAGCAGTGCCGGCATATTTTTTCCGGAAAGCAGCAGGCCACCTTTCCGGTATTGATGGCGCCAGTTGAAGAGCAGGTTATCGTTGATTCCGTTTTCCCGGGCGATCTGCGCCACACAGGCTCCGGGCTGCAGTGACTGCTCCACTAAGGCGATTTTAAACTCATAAGGGAAGTTGGGCCGCCGGGGACGTTTTTTTACCACGGGGGCTTCGGATATAACGGTGCTTTCAGGACGTACGACTGGTACCGTGGAAAATTGTCCGTAAAGGCAGGCATCAAGTTCCTGCTCCGACATGCCTGCGGGCAAAGGCCACGAAAGGCCAGCTCTCCGAAAGCGCACGAACATACTACAAACTGTTGATTTTGGTACACCCAGGCGACGCCCGGCCACAACCCGGGGTAAATGTTCTTCAAAGTGAAGACGTAAAGCTTCAGTGATCCAGGTCCGGTGTTTCATACGATAGTGTCCATTAAAAATGATGGACATTATTTTTGTAGAGCCGGAGGAAACAGACCAGACGGTTTAAATGAGCCGGTTACATACCGTCAGTAGCACTTCGCGACCCTCTGTTTCTGGATATACTTGAACGATGCTCTCACACAGGATTTTTCGATAACGTGGCGTTTTTCCGTGTCCATTGATGAAGAGAGGGTAGTAGCAGTTTGCATGTATCTGCCTGACAGCCAGGCGTTCAGACGCTGACAACGCGCGTATTTTCTTCCCGATGGTGTACAGAGCGCTGATGGGGGGCTTCCACTGCCGGGGCACTTTTACTGACCACCACAGGGTAAAACACACTCCCCGAAAACAGGAGGGGCCTGGTTAAGCATCTGTGTACGCATGAGTACACAGATGCGGGGTATGTTCCTGTAAAAGCTACTTTAATCAGTTAAAAAGGCTGTCACCGGCCGGCGTTTTACCTTCTCCATTCCGGCTCCGGTCACAGGGTTTCAGTGTGACATAAATGATATTCCTCTCATAATGCCTTTCATCCACACCTGTCACTTCAAAACAGGTTCCGGGCCTGAGGGTACAGCGGGTTTCCCCGGGGGCATTATCCGCTATATCCGCACCAGGCATTCCGTCAATCCGGTAATACACCTGATAGCCGGTCCCCTGACGACCAAATACATTGTTCTGTGTGGTGGTCAGGTAGACATTCGTATGTTTATCTTCCGGCGTCTGGAGTATTGTGCCGGTTTTCAGCCATCCCCGGGGCCATTTCGACACCGTGCTCCGGTGATAGCCCGGTGTGTGGCGCAATATTTCCGGCGTGATCTTCCATTCTCCGTTTCTTGCTGCCGCATCCATCAGCCAGTGATCCTGCGCCCGGGCGCGGGGAGCGCCTGATACCCGTTGCTGCAATTCCCACAGCATGGCGTCTTCTCTGGAATGGAATTGTCTTGAGGTTCGTGAGTCATGATGCAGCATCTGTTCACCCTCAATGACCATCATATCTGAGAAAGATACTGTGGGATTGTTGTCCTCTTTCCCCCTGTAATCAATCATGCGCTCCTGTATTGTCGGGCCATTGACCCTGAGAACCGAATGAAGAACCGTATTATTGGCGCCGGGGATTTCGGATAAAATGCTTAAAGGATATTTTTCCCACTGTTGCCGGTAGTTTGACAGGGAGACAATCATTGCCTGATTCACCCTTTTTTCAGCGACCTGAGAGGTTATCTGCAGGTCGCCTTCTGCGGTCAGGTAATATACACTTTCTGCTTTCCGTGCCGCAGGTAAGCTCTCATAGCGTTCAGATAACCCCTCAATGAACCATGCGTGGAAGGACGGGAATTTTTTCCCCGAATCTGTTGTCAGACGGGTGGTCATAACCGCGTTTTCTACCAGAGAAAGTCCCTCCGGACTTCTTTGCATGGCACCTTTATATGTATATGATATTTTTGACGTTTCTTCCTTCTGAATACGGGCGTATTCCGCCACAATCTCCGCCAGATTCAGAACGCCTTCCCCTAACCGGATATTCAGATGATTTTTGTAGGCTGGGTTGATAAAGCGGTGTGTGTCTCCTATCAGGATCGGTCTCAGCTCTTTTTCCAGAATTTCCCTGTCGGTGGTATCCATCACTTCTGTGAAAAAATTCCTGAACGTCAGACGTAAACTGCCGATACCTGACTGTTCACGCAGATAGAACAGTCTGACCGATAATGTCCTGCGGTCGATGCGGACCATACCCTGATGGCACATCAGTTTTAAAGAAAATATTGCATCCGGTACAAGACTGAAACGACGAAATCCCTCAAGTATCAGGGATGGGGCATCGTTGTCGGGATTGACAATAATATGTTCCTGAGGCTGCCACTGTCCTTCAGACAACCGCATCTCTCCGGCGGATTTGATTTTCAACGGAGCGGCATGTACCTTGCCACGCAGCAACACATTCTCTGTTCCTTCAAAAACCAGATACAGCCGGGAATGGGGGGGGATATTCAGTTCTGAGATATGTACCGGAACAGGGGGCACCCCCTCTGCTTTCCACGCCCCTTTCAGCTTCCCTGACAGTAACTCACCCTCCACTTTCTTCCTGACACCACTCAGGTTTTCAAGGCACAATACCTGCTCTGCACTTCCGGATATGCGGGGCAGGAACATCATGACCTGGTTCTGTGTCATCAGATTTTCCAGCCGGTTTATCACCGGAGTATAACCACTGCGGAAAAGAGCCACCCAGTTACCATTATCCGGTAACAGCCGGAGGACATCACTCAGTGAACGGGTATCCTGAGGCTGAATTGCCACACGGGTTGTCCCGGGCAGCGATCCTTCGATCCCGGATATTGTCAGCTGAAGGGAATACGTAACGGATGCGATGGATAATATCACGCTGTTTTTGTCTTTTTTCCCTTCAACCAGAACCGGGTCGGCCTCAAGCAAATCAATCGTTTCCGGATGCTCACTGTCACCGGCCAGAATGACATGCACCGGAGATAGCTGTGCTGTATCCGGCTCCATGATGATATACCGGCTTCCGGGGGTGCCGGTGAGCGCCGTGGAGTAATGGCGGCTGCCGGTCAGCCGGAATTCCGAGTAACGCTCCTGAAGCTGGTAAACGATCTGACGGGTCAGGGGGTCATAGCTGGCAGATGTTTCTCCCCCCCGGAACCGGACCCGGGGGGCCAGGCTCCATCCCATATCATGCAGCCTGTCCAGTATGGCGTCTGGTCTGTTATTTTCTTCCGGATAAACAGCCTGCCAGCGCTGAACATCACATAATGAAACCGCCAGCTGGAGCCCCTTTTCCCGGGAAACTGCTTCCAGAGTAATACCATCACGGGTATGTCCCCTGAAGTTTCCGGCAAAACGGTTCAGTTGCGCTTCCTCTTCCGGCTGAACCTTTATATTGTTCCCGGTCCAGTAAATCAGGCTCAGATCAAGAACGGTGGGCTTTAATTCTGTCAGGGCTGTTTCTGGCAGAAGGATTTCGTGAGAGACCGAGTTACCGGACAGCATCAGGGTCAGCGGTTTTTTTAAATCGCGGGGGACAATATAGCGGTTATTCCCGCCACCGGAGATGACAGTACCTCCGCCGGAACTCGTATGGAAGGTATTGTCCTTATCGTTACCCGTCAGCCAGTTTTCGCCGGCAGTGGTACCGACCAGGGTGTTTATTCCCTTCTGGGTGATGGTCATTACCGGCACGTCACCGTCCGTTGTTTTCAGCATGACAGACTGCGTTTGTTTTGATAAATCAAAGGTGAGCGGAAACGCTTCCGGCAGTCCGCGAAAGGAGAGCGTATTCTCTTTTGCCGCCGGCATCGCATCAATATCATAATATCCCGCTCCGCCGACCTGAACCGTCAGGCCACCGGTTCCCCCTTTCAGTATGAACCTGTAATCTTTCAGTGATATTGCCTGTGCTGTGCGTTCCGGTGTCAGGTCGCTGAGCACCCTCAGGGGAAGTATGGTGGTCTTCCGCTCTCCTGCGGTCACGGAACACTGACTGTTAAGCACTTCCAGTGGAGGACGCCAGTCGCGGGAATTGCTGTCCGCGACCGCTTCCCGCCAGACCACTTTGTTGGACAGATATTCTATTTCTGTACTGGCCTTATACTGGTGACCGTAGCCCAGAATAATGGTGTCATACTCTCCCGCCGGGATTTCCGGCAGGGTCCGGGGCCATTTACTGTTGGCGTAGCCGTGTGCCAGGGCGTGGTAGGGGCTGATGCTGTAGGCATAACCCACCTTCTCACGAATTTGCCAGTCCCCCAGGTCAGGACGATGACCGATTTTCCGGTCAGCGTTAAAAGAGCGTTCTCCCCGCAGGACGGGGGGAGACTGTCGCAGATCCAGCTCCATTTTTCCCAGTACCTGGTTTCCGGAGAAATCCAGCACACCTCTTTCCGGAGAGGCCACGACAATGTGTTTACTGCCGTCAGTCAGGAATTTTTTATATTTCAGCCATTGTTCATAGCGCTCTTCTTTCAGTGCCACATTGCGGGCAATAGCGGGAGCCCCCATCCCAATAGCGGCCACAGGCCCGGCGGCAATAATAAGAGGAGGAAAGACCGCAGAAGCCACCGTCAGTCCCAGAGAGATGGAGTCAAAGGCGACCTGTACCCGGGCCGCCATAATATCAGAATGGCGTGTGGCCTGCCGGAGCTGGGTGACACTGTTGTACAGATTCCAGGTACCAAGAGCGGTTTCCAGTACGGGCAGTTCAAGAACGCGGGCACTGGCGGAGAGCGCCTTGCCCATTGTGCCTCCGGTACGGGTCGCCGCTGAGCGCAGACCTTCAGCGACGGCACTTTCCAGCCGGAATCCCTGGATCCCCTCTGTATTGAGAAATTTATTCCCGGCAATCTGGATCATGCTACCGAGAGTGGCCTCGGCTAACTGTTTGGCGTCCATGGCCAGGTTGACATGGGCCAGAATACTGCTTTCCTGCCCCTGCTGCAGCATGCGGGCATACTGAACAATACCGACCACACTCATGCCGAGATCGAAATCCATGACCCCACTGGCAGGGAGTGCCGAAAGCATGGAAGAAAGTTTCTGAAAACGGGACACCACTTCCGGCGCTTCCACAGAAACAGTGTGTTGCTTTTCACCATCACTGACCTGAAGACTGAATCGCCCGCTCCCGATATCAGTCAGCTCAATCTGTTCAACAGAAAGAGGACGACCGGATGAGGGGGTAATACGCCGGAAGCGCTGCTGCAGGGTATCCAGTACGCCGGCGAGTTGCTGTTTTATCCGTGTCGCCTGCCGTTGCAGGCGAACCAGTGATGAGACCATATCATCGGGTGTCCCGTTAATCATATCCGGGTCGATGGGCCGGGTGCCGCTATACAGTCCCTGAGTCTGCAGAATTTTTCGAATGTTATCCGCCTGTTCCGGAGTGAGGACGGTGCGGGAGAGATAATCATGCAGTACATCACCATTCAGGCGCAGGGAGGGGATGTGCTCCGGAGCGGGGAGCGCAGTGATGCGCCGGCCGTCGAGGGTGGCGCCGATATCATAGAGTGTTTTTACAGGCAGGGAGATACCAGCAACGGCGACCGGTTCAGCCAGAGCCGCCAGGCGGTCTGCGGTGGTGCGCTGAGGGCGGGTGCTCAGTCCTGCATCATTAACTGGTAACAGCTTGTTCCAGATCATATCTGAATCGGCATAATGTACTTGTATATTTTCACTAATCTTTTTGTTTAATAGGCCATAATGCTCCTGAAGTGTTGGGGTTAATTGTATGCTAGCCTCAATAAACTTCAGAGCATCCAGAAGAGAACGGAAATCTGCGTGTCCAAAGTTTGGATCAGTGATCCGGAAAATATCTTCCAGTTGTTGCAGTACCAGGGTATGGGTAGGCGTGGTTATCAGAGCACGCTTAACACCTTTTTCAAGAAACAATCGGGATAGGTTTTGTGGTTTCCATGCGGTCTTTTGAAGTAGCGATTCGTCGGTAATATGTCTATTTCCCTGATACTGCAGCATTTCAATCAGACGCTGAGTTCTGGTCAGTAGGGTATTATCATCTTTAGTTAGAGGCAGCTTATCACGATTATAGGTCTGATGGAGTGCACTGACTGTCATGAGGTTTTCCTGTAGAATACCATAATGATCAGTATTTTCAGTATGGAGATAAAGTAAGGCTATTCCCATACAGCGTCCTTCAGGGGAGATCAAAAGTGACTGAGGGTGAAAGTCGATATTTTGGCTACCATATCCTTTAGCCATTTCGAACCATCTCTGTGCATGGTGACGGTAAAATTCGGGCCAGGAGAGCAGGGTGTATTTAGCGTGTTCAGCAATAAAATGTAATGAAGTTACTACAGGTGCAGAAGATATAAGGTTCTCATTAAAGCCAATACCTTTGAAATTATAAGGAACCACAAACGTGGAATCCTGAATTGCTATAACTGGTGGACGTCCATAGTCTTGCTCACGGCGCAATAGCTTACTGGTTCCGGGTAATGCGGCAGAGAGTAAGGGAAGGGCTGCATCGGCAAAAGTTTGTAGGCCAGAGAGATGCTGGTGTATTTCAGTTAAAGATTGGTAAGGTCTTTTTTTCGCTTCGTTGAGTAATTTATTAATATTTTGTTCGCTTAAGAAACATGAAGACACAGAGTTTTCCATGAGTTGGCGAAGATTCTGCTCATTGAGTGTTTTTTCCCGCATGCTTACATGGATCTTATATAAATCTTCAAGATAGGCATTCATAAAGTCAGATACTGGATTCTCAAATCCATCAGCAGCACTGAGCATTACCTGCTCAGTAATTTTGCCATTATTGGATGAATACCCCATCCCCAAGAGATTGACACTTTGACCGGCTACAGGGGTCAACAATTCATTTAGAGATAATTGTGATAGTTTGTTTGTAAGTTCAACAGGGATTAATTCTGGTTTTTTTTTATCCAAAATATAATTATACACCAGTGACAACTTATCACTAATATCATCTGTGCCATAATGTTCTTTTAATATATTAATTAAGGCAGAGGAGGGCCCTGGTAGCACATTCTCAGAGGTATGCACACCTGTAATTCCTAGTCCGGTCATAGTGTAACGAGATAAGGTGTTTAAATCAGAAAATACATATCCTTCACTATGCAGACGATCAAGTACCTGTCCACTGAAGAGTACTTTATCAATGTTCTGGATAGCTATACGGGGATTGCCATTGAACTCCTTGATAATTTTCCGTAATTTTCCATGAATACTATCTATATACCTTCTTTCAAATTTATCAAGAAAGATATCATACTGAATTTTGCTCTCAGTATTACCTGATATTTTTTTTAATGTTTTAATAAGTTCGGCTTTATTTGAACTTGTGGAAAGATCCTGCCATATATTATAATCTTCTTTTATTATATCAAAATAGAGTTCATTTGAATTTATTTTATTTTTAACTGACTCTACTTTCTCATTCAACTCATTATTTTCATAAATGAAGCTGGATGTTTCAAGAAGAGCATTAGCTTCCTGAGATGATAGTAGGCCAAGATGATCTTTCATTGTTAACTCAAGATATCGTTCTAGCATTACCCTCCCTTCCCAGTTTTCAGGTGTCTTATGTTTACTCATATCATTAAGAATATTTCTTAATTCCCTTTCCATAATGGCGAGGGAGAATAATTCTTTTATGAAAAGATTATGCTCTGCTTTGTCACTATAAAAAATGTTTATATGAGTGTGAGGGTTGCTTGCAAGGAATGATTTTATAGATAATCTAAGGTCGTTATCAATATTTTTATATAAATCAGGATAAAGATTTATTTTGTTTTCTACAGGGTTGTTCATCCTCCGAATTTTTTCGGCAATCTGTACCTGAAGTGAAAACAAAGACCTTTTTGCTATGTCATCATTTATTTCTAGCATGAGCATATAGATCATTTGGTCTGTTTCAAAAAGAGTTTTAAAGTCGATGCCAGATGCCTCAATTAAATCATTATAGCGCTCAGTAAGACTTTGTATTTCTTTTTTAAAGTCTTTCTTAGTCTTAGTGGCCCATTGTGAGATAAATTTATCAGTATCTATTTGGGTTAAAAACAGTTCAGGAAGATTTTCTGTTTTTATTTTTGAAACATCTTTGTACAGGAAGTCATCGACACACCTGCTTTTTCCTATGCACCAGGTGCTTTCATCCGCAGGAGTGACATCATTAACACCGACAGACACAGGATTTAACCAGTCATATTTTCCTGTACCTGTTGTTTTGTATACGCCAATATAAGCTTTATCACCTAATTTTTTTTCATTGATGAAGTCTTCTCCTAACACACCTCTGCCACGGAAAAATTGCAGCATTTTTCTTTGAATCAAATCCGGACCGGATATCTGAAGGGTACTCAGCGCTTCCGGAATAATAGTATCTTGTCTGAAATTGGAAAAAAGACTACCGGAAAGGTATTTTTTTACCAGTATCCCTCCCACTTTGTCTGTATATGGGAGTGAAGATATGTCATCAGTCTGTTTGAAGTATAGTTCACTCAGAACATTATCTCTTATCCTTCTTAGTTCTCTATAAGCCTGATTCTGGCCAGCGATAACAGCCTCAACAACTTCACTACCTTTATGTGATAGCATAAACCCATTGAGTCCACGAATATTCCATCCGTTGGGCCATAGATGGTAGCGACGAAGAATGGGCATTGTATCGCGTGGGATAGTTGTGTCGATCTTAGTGAAAATATTATCTTCAGGTAGTTTAGATATTGACGCTAATATATTGCTAATAACTTTTTTATCTGCATCAACGATTCCATCATAGTTGACATCATCCAGACTTTGCTTATTAACATGCTTTAACACACCATCAGATATTGCACGGCGTAGCTTTAAGTCTTCCAGGAAACGATTATCTCCTTTTGTTTCCATCATGATTTTAAAAATCACTTGTTTAGAATATGCCGGCATCATATCAGTATCAGTATAGATGCCACCATGCTCTTTAAGAATATACATTCTGAGCAGGTCTGAGGCGGCAGGATAGTTCCAGCGAAGAAGCATTTCCGTTTGATAGTTATGATTATTTTCTGCCTTTGATAAAGAAGTTAACGTATTAACGTCTTTAATCGAAATGCGATTTTCACCAAACTCACGCTGTAAGTTATGAATGATTTTTGTTACTGTTTCTTTATTGCTATTAATAGTTTTGTAAAAGCTATTAATATCATCTTCAGATAACTTAATTACATTCTGGAGATAATTTATTCGTGATTCATCATTGATTTCTGTAACTCCTTTCACAATACAGTGGTTGAAGAAATCATCCTGGAGTTTGATCATGTTTTTTAAAAAAAGTGCGTTAAACCAGTGCTTCAGTGGAGTGGCTATTTTTTGATAATCATCATAAATTTCTCTAAGTTGATTCAAATACTCCTGTTGCCCTGATGGGCTATTGTTGTATTTTTCTCTTATTTCATTGTATTTATTAATAAAATCTATGTTTTTTTTCTGAGTGTTCTGTTGAATATCTTTACATGCTAAATCAAAAGCTATTTGTTTTAAAATGCTGGTGAATTTTGCCGCACCAAAAGCATTTTCATCAACCCAAAGATAGTAATTAAAGTCATCATAGGTTTTCAGAAAAGCTTTGATATAGTCAGTTATACTTTCAGGTGGGGAACCTGCTACCCATATAGCATGAATGTTTTTCTCAATATCTACGGTATGTGAATAGTATTCTTTTTTTATATCTGCTATCAATGCCTCTATATTTTTAGAGGCAGTTTCTGATGTGGAAATTTTCTCCTTGAGACTTGTTAATAAGTCAGCTTGCGCCTGTAGAAAATTTAAACCTTCACGACTATTTTTTTCCTTTAATTGATTGTAGCCCGTAATGGCTTTCTTTATTCCTATGATTTCTGTTTTATGGCTGTTTTTCTGTTCGTCGCTAAGTTGAAGCTTCTGGTCAAAAGTTTCTGGTGTTAGCATTTGTTGAGTATTTTTCTCAACTATAGGAGAGCGTTTTTTTCTTTTCGTTTTACCATATGAATGGGAAAGCGAACTGTCGTTTTTTGATGTATTTTTTCTTTCTTTCAGTAGATTTTTACTGACTGTTTTGTTTATTTCCAGGGGGGTATTTGTATCCATATTATTAGTTGATGTTATTACCTGTTCAAAATATTTGATTGCTGCAACAGGGGTGTGTCTGAAACTGCTTGTTTTTACTGAGGTTTTACTTCTAAATATGTTTGTGCTTTTTATGTCGCCTATATCTGAGGAGAGATCATCCTCTATCGGCTGTCGGCCATTATAAAGATTCGAAAGACTAAGTAGGAAGTTGTGCAACAACGATGATTTCCAGTTGCCTGAATGATAGGATGGTGAGTATGTTCTGTGCTCTTGTTGCTGAATTTCTTTCTGGATCAGTTTTCCAATAGTAACAACATCTTCCACAGAGTTTTCTTTCAAAACTATTTTGTCAAAGAAGCGCAACTGCGCTTCTGATACTGTTTTGATTGGTTTAATGTGACGAGAGTTTTGTTGTGGAGGTGTTGTGTCTTTCGTTTCTTTTTGTATTTCTTGCGCTGTGGGGGAATTATTTATTGGGGAAAAAGGATTTTTTTCTGGTAATCTCATAATAATATCTCTATAAAACATTTTATTAATTAACGAATAATGAAATCTTTAATCGTTAAAGTGTTTAAAATCTTCCCCTGAGAAGGGGTGAATTTAAATATTCTATAAAAACAATGACATGTCATGTCATATGTTTATTTTTAATACCTCCATATCGTCTGATGCCTTTTTAACTTATATCAACCGTATAGACAACGTAGTCTCGAGTTCCAAATTACTATCTTCCAGTCAGCACTAAATAAACTAGAGAGTAATTAAACTTCTATGAGCCTATTCCAATAGGATTTTATCCAGATGATAAATCTGTGGGTAAAATGCAACAGAACCTCATAATTTTCGGCTTTCTTTTCCCGCCGGATCAATACTCTACGAAAACGATTCATTCCGCGTTGAGTCCTCTCTACTACCTATCGGCGGGCTTTGAAATCGATATTCCTGCTGGTATCTGACTCCTCTGTTCTCGACTGAATATGGGGGTCATCGCGTCGAACCTTTTCAACCATTCGGTGTCGTAACTCATATCCAGACGAAGAATAATTTTCCTGCCGGGTTATTCGTCTGTAGCGCGTCAAGCGTATCAGCAGCCAGTCTGACGTCGTGAGTATTTCCCTCCTTGCGACAACAAGTGAGTGCGGAAGTACGTCAGCACCAGTCATGAGACTACATTTTACTTCTTGCTTTCCCTGGTCTGTCGGTTTTTTGCCCGGGGCGATAGGGAATGTCAAACAACCATCCAGCGATAACCATGACCATCGATAAGATTCAGGTGGTTGCAGGCCAACACCATGGTTATAAGTTGTAGGGACTGCTGCCTCCTTGTATTCTCTGGGAAGCGCTTATTTACCCATTGACCCCATGCAGTAAAGGAAACAGCATATGTACCGGAAATATTCTTATAAAAATCTTTCATTATATAATGAAAGATTGCAATTTATTGATAATATAATACCTGTTCAGTTATATTTGGTAAGTGGTAATGCCTCCAATTAGTTGAATTAGGGGTATAATAGTCACTTTTAAGGTTCTTTCATGGTCACAGTTAACCTTCATTGCCCCCGTTGCCAGTCCGTTCAGGTTTACCGTCACGGGAAGAACCCAAAAGGACATGATCGATTTCGCTGCCGTGACTGTCATCGAGTGTTTCAGCTCACTTACCGTTACGAGGCCCGTAAACCGGGAGTTAAAGACCAAATCACTGAAATGGCTTTCAACGGTGCCGGAGTTCGCGATACTGCCCGTACGCTGAAAATCGGCATTAATACAGTCATCCGGACTTTAAAAAACTCTCGCCACGAAGAATAACGTCATCCCCGGTCGCTCATGCTGATATGGCACTCATCTGCGAACTTGATGAGCAATGGAGTTTTGTCGGCAGTAAAGCGCGACAGTACTGGCTCTGGTACGCGTACAACACGAAAACTGGTGGCGTTCTGGCCTACACTTTTGGCCCCCGGACTGATGAAACCTGTCGTGAATTGCTGGCGCTGCTTGCCCCTTTTACCATCGGTATGTTGACCACTGACGAATGGGGTAGTTATACCAGAGAGTTACCGAAGGAGAAGCATCTGACTGGTAAGATTTTTACTCAGCGCATTGAGCGCAACAATCTGACCCTGAGAACCCGAATCAAACGTCTGGCCCGCAGAACTATCTGTTTCTCGCGCTCTGTAGAACTTCATGAAAAAGTCATCGGTGCCTTTATCGAAAAATATATGTTCTACTAATTGGAGTCACCACCTGGTAAGTTACTCTTATAAAAGCGATTATTTTCATAGTATAAAAAACAGAATGGATTCAACTATAAAAAAACGATACTACTTTTGATGGAAATGGTTTTTTTATTTGTGTGTTAATATTGTTTTTTGTTAACATCAGAAATATGGTACTGACAATTTAATTGATTGAATGTGGTGTATTACTCGCTTTTGAGGTTTGTTTATGGCCCGCGTTAATATTCATTGTCCCCGCTGTCAGTCTGCTCAGACGGAACCCGACAGGATGCGATCAGTTCCTGGTCGTGATAGTTCCCCGTGTCTTTCAACTCTCATACACCTGTAAAACAGGCGCAGCTAATTAGGAAAGAACATCGAGTTAATGATGGGAACGCCCCGCGATTCAATGACTGTTGTGACAATGCGCAAAGATGATTAGGCGAGCGCATGGAGCTGGAGTGTTTTTTCTGCTCTCTTAAATATTAACTCATGTCTCTGGAGAAAATCCTGTTTATCAGGATTATAAAATCATATCACTGTTAATTCCCTGAGGGAGAATCAAAGCATGATTAAATCAACATCACAACTAAAAACTTTCGGTTGCGCATCAAAAATAGAAACTACTTCTTTAATCAGTAATGAAGAACTCAATAATATTATAACGCAGTTGGAAACGGATATAGCAGATGGTTCGTGGCATCATAAAGATTATTCAAGTGTGGATAAAAAAATCATGCCTGCATTGATAATCCAAGCTAACAATAAATATCCAGAGATGAATCTTAAATTTTTGTCATCTCCACAGGACTTCGAGATGGAAATAAAAAAAGTATACCATGGAAATAGATCTTTCCGATTCATAATTAACATGGGAGAAGATGGAATACATTTTAGTGTGATTGACTGTAAATATATAAATGGAAAAACATCTCTGATACTGTTTGAGCCAGCAAACTTTAACAGTATGGGACCAGCAATGCTGGCATTAAGAGTAAAAATGGTCGTTCAACGTTCTCAATTACCTGATTGCTATTTATCCATGGTGGAATTGGATATTCAACGAAGTTCATCTGAATGCGGTATTTTTTGTCTTGCATTAGCAAAGAAACTTTACATCGAGAGAGATATTGTATTGAAAATGCATGAAGATAATATCAAAGGTACATTAAATGATAGTGAAGTACCTTTACCACATGACAAGTTGGATTTGTATCTCCCGGTAACTTTTTATAAGCATACTCAGAGTAAAAGACGCCTTAATAAATATTTAAATTCTAATCCACACGAAGCCGATAAAATTATAAACAAAAAAAATGAAACCATCCTTAACAGAATTGATAATTATAAATCCGTCATAGACGGAAAGGAGTTCTCTGTTTCAGTGCATAAAAAGAGAATAACTGAATATAAAACACTTCTTGATCTATAGTGTACTTCGGGAATATAAATCTTTGAAGGAACTAAGTATCAAAATGAAATATAGGATATTGATAGAGTGGCTACTTCAGTTTGATAGGGGGGGGGGGGCTGCGCATATTGAGCCTAATCATAAATTGGATAATGGCATGCGTGCAGGATGAAAACGGGCACTATTGGCATGCCACAATGAGCGGGGATTTCACTGTTAATTGCTAGCCGTTACCTGTACTACAGCTTTGATTAGTTGAACAAGACCCAAAAATAGTCACAGGGAGACGAAGTAATGATCTGGGGGGACTCTACAGGAATTGGTAATTATTCATTAAAATTTTATCTTCTTTTTGTATTGCAACTCATGTCGAGTGAGTAATAGTTTAAAAATATCCCTTATATTATAAGTGATATGGAGAGAGTGATGTTTTTAAAATATTTCATTTGGATAGGGGGGAATAGTGGATAAGAGATATGCACTAAAATACAGTAATATAGCGGGGGCTCTTATTGCTGCATCTGAGTTGACAAAAAATTTTAATAAAAAAATGCAAAAAAAATACCCGTAACAGGTCTTGTGTTGTTCTCTACATGTTTATCTTTCCCATCATAATCTGCAATAGTCAGATCAGATATACCATATCAAACATTCAGAGATTTTGCTGAAAATAAAGGTAGTTTCATTCCTGGGGCTACTAACCTTGAAATATATGATAAACAAGGCAATCATCTTGGCACTCTTGATAAAGCACCGATGATTGATTTTAGTAGCGCAACTATAGCAACAGGAATACTTCCTCCGGGAGACCATACTCTTTATTCTCCACAGTATGTTGTTACAGCTAAACACGTTAATGGTTCCGACACCATGAGTTTTGGATATAAAAATAATATATATACCGCTGTAGGTACAAACAAAAGTGGTAATCTGGATCTACAAACTCGCCGTTTGAGTAAAATAGTTACAGAAGTTGCTCCTGCTGAACTGTCTGATATTGGAGATGTTAATGGTGGATATCGTTCAGATGGGCGTTTTTCTGAGTTTTATCGTTTGGGGGGGGGACAGCAATTTACCAAAGATAAAAATGGGAAACTCTATCATGTAGCTACAAGAGGTAGTTTTCTTACAGGTGGCACGGTCGGTGGATTAGAACCGTATAATAACGGGAAAATGATCACAGCGCCGAGCGCCAATATATATTCAACGTCACAAGGGATGCTGGCAAACTATCTTATTATGGGGGATAGCGGGTCTCCACTTTTTGCATATGATACTCTCTATAAAAAATGGGTGCTGATTGGTGTAACATCGACAAGGACAATATCAGGAAATAGTTGGGTTGTAACTTCTGAAAATATTTTAAATCAACAACCAAAAAATGACTTTGACAAAATTATCAATTATAGATCTGGTAAGGGGATATTGAAATGGCAATATGACTCCGTAAATAGTGTTGGGTGTCTGACCCAAGGAAATATTGTTTTTGATATGCATGGTAAAAATAATAATAACCTGAATGCTGGTAAAAACCTGTTGTTTACCGGAGATAATGGCGAGATTGTTCTGTTTGATTCAGTTAATCAGGGCGCAGGATATCTTGAGTTTGCCAATAATTATAATGTTTCACCAGTGCGTAATCAAACCTGGGTAGGGGGAGGGATTATTACAGATAACGATGCTCATGTGGTTTGGCGGGTTAATGGTGTCGAAGGTGATAACCTCCATAAACTAGGGAAAGGAACACTAACAATTAATGGTACTGGTACCAATCCAGGGGGGTTGAAAGCCGGTGATGGTACTGTGATTCTGAATCAACGGAAAGATACTAAAGGGAATGTTCAGGCTTTCAGTTCTGTGAATATATCCAGTGGGCGCCCTACAGTTATTCTGGCTGATGATAAACAGGTTAACCCGGACCGTATATCCTGGGGATACAGAGGGGGGACGCTGGACTTAAATGGAAATAATCTGTCTTTTTCCCGTCTTCAGGCAGCTGATTATGGAGCAATAATCGCTAATTATAATAATAATAAATCAATGCTGAACCTGAATCTACTAAAAGATAGTGATATTTCTGTTCCTGTTAAGGAAATTAATTTATTGGGAGAAGATAAGGCATCTCCCGGTGATTTATATTATGACAGGGGGCGTGGTAGATATCTCATTCTGAAATCAAATGCCTATGCTCCATTGTTTCAGGATCTTAATAATCTTGATATCTGGCAAAATATAGGCGCAGACCGTAATAAAGCCTTAGAAATTGCGAAGTCACAAAAAATTGAATCCAGCAGTAGACCTTATATCTACCACGGGCAGCTGAACGGCAATATGGATGTTAATATTCAACAGGCGTCAGGGAAAGATACATTTTCTATTGATGGCTCTGTTTATCTCCCTGATGGCACTGTAACGAAAAAAGCAGGAGTGCTTATATTCCAGGGGCATCCCGTTATCCACGCGGGTCAAACAGTTTCAGCAGAACAGGATGATTGGGAAAACCGAAATTTTATCCTCGGCACACTGAAACTGGAGGGCAGTGATTTCCATTTATCCCGCAATGCAATCATGAACGCTAACATTCGTGCAACTAATGCGAGTACGATAACACTAGGTAGCGATACTGTTTATACCGATAGCAATGATGGCACTGGTGATTCAGTTGAACCCGTAGCGGGGACATCTTCAGTCAGGAATGAGCAGGATATAAGTAAATTTAGTGGAGAGATTACTGCAGATAATTCAACTGTAACTATTAACAATAAGTTTCACGGTGGATTCTCTGCCACCAATAAGAGTGTATTTAATATAAAGAGTCAGCAAGCTGTTATTAGCATGTGGAGTGACATTACCGAAGACAGTAAGCTAATACTGCAAAAAGATTCAAAGCTTACGGTTGACATAAACAACTTGGTTAACAAAGGCATTCTTGAAATTGGTGAAAATGCCAGCCTCAGGTTACAAGGATACCCTGTCTTTGACGCATTTGTTCCAACACTTCATGAACTGGGGAATGTCAATATGACCGGAACAGGCTCAAAACTGGAGGCGGATAATTATACCATGTTCAGCGGCGATATTAAGGCAGAAGAAGATAGTGCAGTTAAACTGAAATTAGGCTCAGAAGAAACAAAACTTTCTGAGTATGACCCTAATCCGGCTTTGTCCAGCGTGATGTTTGGTGATTACAACACATCATGGAACGGCTCTGTTTCTGCACTCAGGGGGGATGCTTCTATGGTTAATACTGTATGGCGTATGACCGATGATTCCAGACTGAACAGCCTTAACATCAATAAATCGCTGACTGTATTCAGCAGTAATAACGATAAGTTCTCCACGCTGACCGTTAATGAGCTGACGACCAATGGCAGCACCTTTGTGTTGCGTTCAAACGCAACAACATCTGACAAACTGATTGTTAATAATAAACTTGAAGGTAAACACAATAATCTTCTTGTTGATTACGTAGCGAAAGATGGAAAAGAGAAAAAACTGAATCTTGATCTGGTGAGTGCTCCAAAAGGAACCTCCACAGATGTGTTTAATCCGCAGATACAGAATGTTGGTTTCAGTGATATAACACCGATTATCGAGGAAAACAGTAACGGAGAGAAAGTCATTTGGACTCTTAAAGGCTTTAAGGTAGTAGCAAATCAGCAATCTGTACAGAAAGCCGAACACTTCATGTCTGCCGACTATAAAAACTTCCTTGCTGAGGTCAACAACCTGAACAAACGAATGGGTGATCTCCATGACATCAACGGTGAGGCCGGCGCGTGGGCCCGTATCATGAGCGGAACCGGCTCTGCCGGTGGTGGCTTCAGTGACAACTATACGCACGTTCAGGTGGGTGCTGATAAAAAACATGAACTTGATGGTTTGAACCTTTTCACCGGTGTAACCATGACGTATACAAACAGCAATGCTGGCAGCGATAGCTTCAGCGGTAAAACGAAGTCAGTAGGTGCGGGTCTGTATGCATCAGCCATGTTTGATTCTGGTGCGTATATCGACCTGATTGGTAAGTATGTTCACCATGATAACGAGTACACGGTCACCTTTGCCGGACTCGGAACGAAAGACTACAGATCTCACTCCTGGTATGCGGGGACAGAAATGGGCTATCGTTGTTATATTACGGAAGATGCCTGGATTGAGCCACAGTTTGAACTTGTATATGGGAGCATATCTGGTAAGCAGTTCACCTGGAATGACCAGGGGATGAGTCTGCTCATGAAGGGCAAGGATTATAATCCACTGATTGGCCGTACTGGAATGGATGTGGGTAAATCTTTCTCCGGTAAGGACTGGAGAGTGACTGCACGGGCTGGTCTGGGGTACCAGTTTGACCTGTTGACCAACAGAGATACCAGGCTGCGTGATGCCTCCGGGGAGAAGCGCATTAAGGGGGAAAAAGATGAGCGAATGCTGATGTCTGTCGGTCTGAATGCAGAAGTCCATAATAACATTCATGCTGGTCTGGGGGTTGAGAAATCCGCCTTTGGTAAGTACAACATTGATAATGCCATCAACGCCAACTTCCGTTACTCCTTCTGAGAAAAGGGGGCTTATGTCCCCTTCAGTCTGCTGATTCCCCTGACTTTGTTCCCAGGAAAAGAAGGGAGTATCTGATGGAGAGGCTGGGGCTGAGCATTAACGAATGTACAATTCATTCGTCTATGTTACCCGGGATTTATCTGTTTAAGGTAAGGGGCAATTAGTCCCCCATGCTTTGTGCGAGCAGTTAGGATATCTGCACCGGAACAGTTTATTCTTTATTATTATTTATCTCTTTCAATATGAAATAACATTTAAAAAATATAATGAAATGAGCGCGCTGTACTGGAGTCGAACCAGTGACCAAATGCTTAGAAGGCAATTGCTCTATCCTACTGAGCTAACAGCGCATAACTAATAAATATACTGCTTTATTTGCGATTGTAATTTTTGGTGGCCCTTGCCGGATTCGAACCGACGACCAAGCGGTTATGAGCCGCTAGCTCTAACCACTGAGCTAAAGGGCCTAAAGTGGCTCATGAAAAGTTGATTTGCATAATACTGAAAATGAAATGACTTTCAATACCTGAAATCGTCAAGGAGTGTAATTTTAAGTAAAGGCTTGCTCAGCGGGGGGGATGGGTAAATATATTGTTGAATTATATATTTGTTCACAGCTATCATTATTACCTTTAAATTTTATTTTTTCTACGATAAAACTATCGAATGATATATCGCAATAGCATACAAAAAAACGACCAAATTTAATATAATCGTCCCATGTCCCATTGTATTCTACAATCCAACATTTTTTTCTTTAATTTCATAATTATAACTTTTTTCGTCTTTGTAGCCGATCATGACATTTAAATCCACATTCAAATCAAGAAGGCTCTTGGGTTCAAACTTTGAAACCACAATAGCTTCATCCTTTGATGACAAAATTTCCGTTATTCTATTGAACCTAATTTTATTGGCACGGAATTTGTATTCGTTTTTTAATAAAGAATCTTGAAGCTGAAAATTGTCAACTTTTAATTTTAACTGGTTTATATTTCCCTTTTTTATGCTAAGCGGTGGTAAGTTCAATGCATAATTTGGAAATAGTGCCGAACAATCAAATTCATCTTTGAGTCTATATTGCAATGGCGACACTTTGAATTCTTGACAAAATGCTCTTGTGAAAGATTGTTGTGTTGAATAGTTTAAATCCATTGCAATATGATAAATGCTCTTTTTTGTTAACTTTATTAAAATAGCCGCTTGAGTTAACTTTCTTTTTTTATGTACTTGCTAATTCTCATGCCAACAACTTCCTGAAATATTTTTTGCATATATCTTTTGCTATAACCTGAAATGGTGGCAACCTCATCAACACTAATATTTTCCATTTGTTGTAGTTTAGTTTCAATCCTTTTGATAACACTCATAACTATCTCTTTTTTTGTCATGCCGTTTTCCTTGATATAATAGTAAGCATAACAAACTAAATAATGTTTTTTATACTTATAAAGTATCTGGTGATACGATTATAGCATGGTTTGTCAAAATAATTGTTGTTGTTTCATGGGAATTATAAAGAAAATTCAATCAAGCGCTCATCTTGATAGATGTGTTTTGGTTTTTATTCATAGGCTTACATTAGATGCTGGACTAAATATGCCAAAATTTGACCAATGAAAATATAATGTACAGGCTCTATTTCGTGCAAGAATTGTTTGGTGTGATAAATTTAAAATATCAATAATGCACAGAACACGAACCTTTCTGACTGACGGTATAACGGCTGAGGCCCATATATTTTCAGTGATGACGTGGGCAGGTAGTCTCGCTCATGTATAACAGCGCATGATGGTTTTTACGGCACTGGAACCTACATGAAGTGGTCGCACCGGTAACTGGTTCGTCCGGGAGTAGAGGTTTGATAACCTTTAAGATGCTGCGGATAAGTTCAGATTGCCCTGACATCTCAATACCCGGCAGTCAGAAGTCACCACATTAATTTTACAGCGTGATAACCTATGACAGGTATAGGCATTACAGTCTTATACTTTTGTCCACTCATACTGGTGAAGTCGGGCGAGAAGGAACTATGGTGTGCAGCCAATGTCCGGGGCTAAGATTTTAATCTTGAAAACGTGCAGTTAATACCAATGGGGAAAGCGATATTGTGTAAAATATTATCGTAATGTTATATCGACAACCTGAAAAATTGATTTTTGTTGGAGTGTTGGTGAATAGTTGTTATTAATGATATGCTTAATGTTTGATTATTTTTTATATTCTTTTAGTAAAGAGTATGTGTCATATTTTACGCGTAGATGAAATTAAATGAATAAATTAAATGTATTATCTCCTGTCTACAAGCCAATGGTTTGTTGTCCTGATGAAAATAAAGAGATGCTGCTTTCTAAGTGGAATTTATGGGAAAGGCAGTATGAGCCAGGAGAGCATAGGGATATAGCGATTGGCATATTAACAGATTGTCTTAACAGGAGGGCTGGAAGTGTTGATTTAAGTGCGTTAGGGTTAAAGTCATTACCTGAATTGCCTTCTTCAATAGAATATCTCAACATAAATGATAATAATATATCTTATTTAGGTGGGCTTCCTGAAAACTTACGCATTATACATGCAAATAACAATAGTATTAACGAGATAGAGTATTTTCCTGCCCGCCTGGAGTGTGTCGAATTGTGCAATAATAAATTGACTCATTTACCACCTCTTCCGGGGGCCATGAAAAGATTGATCGTTGAAGATAATCAACTGGTCGCATTACCTAAATTACCTGAATGCATAGAGGTGATATCTGTTTGTAGAAATCAGATAGAAATAATTGAGGATAATCTTCCTTCTGGTTTAGTTGCATTTTATGCTGCCGAAAATAAAATACATTGTTTACCACAAAACATTCCACCCGGAATTAGCAAGGTTTCATTTTCTAAAAATAACATAAGGAATATAACTGATCACATTTTTAGCCTTAATCCAGAGTCGGTGGTGTATATAAAAAATAACTCGCTGAGCGAAGACTCATTATCACTGTTGAATAAAAACTCTTTTGAGCTAAGTTACAAGGGATCTACTATATATTATCATTTATCAAATGACGTATGTATAATTAGTGACAGGGGGTAAGACCGTTAAATGTGTTGGTTGCCGGATGGTATCCTCCGAAAGAAAGAGTTTCCGTTGCAATTCGCTGGGAAAAAGAAAATAATGTTGAGTATGCAGATGTATTTAAAAGCTTTATTTTAAGGTTATATGATACGGTAAACTCGTTGAATGATGATGAGTTCTCACTAAAAGTCTCAAGCTGGCTTTCTGAAATTGACAAGGCGTCAGAATTAAAGAAACAATCTTTCTGTATTGCATATGACGCAACAGAGACCTGTGAGGATCGCGTAAGTTTAACCTGGAACCATATGCAAAGAGCTTTAAAAGTTTACAAAGCTGAAAATGGGGAATATGACGATAGTATACCCTCATTCTTTAACTTAGCTAAAGAAATGTTCAGAATTGAGGTTTTGGAAGAAATATCACATGCTAAAGTTAAAGAGCTAAATGCTGAGGATGAAATTGAGGTTTGGCTGGCATTGCAGTGCAAACTTTCAGATGTGTTGAAACTTTCAACTGCTGTAAAGGATATGAGATACTTTAATGTGTCTAATATTACGCAAGACGATATTGATAATGCAGAAAATATTGTTAAAGCCAGAGAGAAAAATGATTTTCCATCATGGTTTTCAAAATGGCAGCCTTGGCATTCAGTAATTAAACGAATAGCCCCAAAACGCTATGAGCGAACCATGGAAGAGTTATATACATTTTTGGAGAAAGATTTCCCATCACAACTGTCATATCAGCTATCTAAACAAGATTTATTGGGGGACGCAGATGCTGAAAGGCAATATGGAGTATATCTTATGTCAAAATTTGAAGATGCCCTTTATAAAAATCTTACTTTTGATGTGCTTAACGATTATGCTCCTGATTTTGCAGGTATGTTCTTGTAAGAATACAAAAAATTGAAAAGAATAAGAGGCACTTTGTTGTTGATATGTAATGGCAAAGCGTTCCTGGCATATCCCGAAGAGGGCCTGTCCACGTAATATTGCACAGGCCTAAGCGAGGTTCTTGTTTTTTTAATTGTTCCGGACTGAGACCGCTACAACAACTGTGCCGTCGCCAGCGATTGTAGTCAGACTCTATATAATTAAATACCGTTGCCCGCATTATTTCCTGACGGGTAACGTGTTCTCCGTGGAGACATTCCACTTTCAGCCAATGAATGAAAGAAGCTTTCCACGCAGACTATGCCGCTTCAGCTGCTGTCTGATACTCTGCTGAACAGTACTGACCTCCCAGGTCCGTGTCAACGATAACGTTCTGGTGGGCCTTACGCCGCCACAGCGCCATCTGTAGGGAGTTACATCATGCGCGGCGACATCGACCAGCCAGTAACCGCACGTGACCACAGGTCAATTTCCACTGCCAGGTACAGCCAGCTTTCATCTGTGCGTAAGTAAGTGATGTCCCCCGCCCGCCTCTGGTTCGGACCACAGGCGTAGACATCCTGCTCCAGCAGATTTTCTGATACAGGCCGGCCGTGTGCGCGGTAACTGACCGGGCTGAGCTTCCAGGTGGCTTTTGCCCTCTGCTCCTGGCGGCGCAGGCATGCTGCCACGGCTTTTACGTTGAAGTGGACGCAGTTCATCTGTCAGGCGTGGGGCACCGTGACGTTGTTTTAGCCCCACGAAAAACATTATCATAACGCTGACCGAACTGCTGATGTGTGCTTAACCTTGTCCGCTGCTTACACCACGTATATATACCCGCCGTGTGCTCCCTGGCTTCAGGGTTTCACTGCGAAATTCAGGTGAATGCCGTTTACGGGGCTTTTTGCTGGTAGATACTATTTTGACACTTGAGTCATCTCTGACCGAGAGTTTACTCACTTAGCCGCGTGTCTACTATTGCTGGGTAAGGTCATCAGGATAGGGGTGAGTACATTACGGCACTGTAAGGCAAGTGATGACGAAGTGTGTTAATTCTGCATCGTAGAACGTGCCAAATACATTAAAAAAGCCCGCCAGAGAAAAGCGGGCAATAGAAGCTACAAAATAGACACCACACAACACAGTACCTACCCTTCTATCCTATTATTAATTTCAACTCAAATGGATATATTTATAGTAACCGGCTCATTTAAACCGTCTGGTCTGTTTCCTCCGGCTCTACAAAAATAATGTCCATCATTTTTAATGGACACTATCGTATGAAACACCGGACCTGGATCACTGAAGCTTTACGTCTTCACTTTGAAGAACATTTACCCCGGGTTGTGGCCGGGCGTCGCCTGGGTGTACCAAAATCAACAGTTTGTAGTATGTTCGTGCGCTTTCGGAGAGCTGGCCTTTCGTGGCCTTTGCCCGCAGGCATGTCGGAGCAGGAACTTGATGCCTGCCTTTACGGACAATTTTCCACGGTACCAGTCGTACGTCCTGAAAGCACCGTTATATCCGACCCCGGCGGCCCAACTTCCCTTATGAGTTTAAAATCGCCTTAGTGGAGCAGTCACTGCAGCCCGGAGCCTGTGTGGCGCAGATCGCCCGGGAAAACGGAATCAACGATAACCTGCTCTTCAACTGGCGCCATCAATACCGGAAAGGTGGCCTGCGGCCTTCCGGAAAAAATATGCCGGCACTGCTTCCCGTGACGTTAACGCCGGAGCCGGATAATAAAATCCCGGCCCCCGCACAGGAACCAGAGCAGATAAATACACCGTCCGACAGTCTGTGTTGTGAGCTGGTTCTGCCGGCCGGAACTCTCAGGCTTAAAGGTAAACTGACGCCGGCGTTATTACAGACACTTATCCGTGAAATGAAAGGGAGCAGTCACTGATGATATCTCTCCCTGCCGGTTCGCGTATCTGGCTGGTTGCCGGTATCACCGACATGCGGAATGGCTTTAACGGCCTGGCATCAAAAGTTCAGAACGTCCTGAAGGATGACCCGTTCTCCGGACACCTGTTTATCTTCCGCGGACGCCGGGGTGACCAGATAAAAGTGTTGTGGGCTGACAGTGACGGACTGTGCCTCTTCACCAAACGCCTGGAGCGGGGCCGCTTCGTCTGGCCAGTCACCCGTGACGGCAAGGTGCACCTTACTCCGGCTCAGTTATCCATGCTTCCTGAAGGTATCAACTGGAAGCACCCGAAACGAACGGAACGCGCTGGAATCCGCATATAACCCGTTGTAAAGTGAGGATATGGACACCTCACTTGCTCATGAGAACGCCCGCCTGCGGGCACTGTTGCAGACGCAACAGGACACCATCCGCCAGATGGCTGAATACAACCGCCTGCTCTCACAGCGGGTGGCGGCTTATGCTTCCGAAATCAACCGGCTGAAGGCGCTGGTTGCAAAACTGCAGCGCATGCAGTTCGGTAAAAGCTCAGAAAAACTTCGCGCAAAAACCGAACGACAGATACAGGAAGCACAGGAGCGAATCAGCGCACTTCAGGAAGAAATGGCGGAAACGCTGGGTGAGCAATATGACCCGGTACTGCCATCCGCCCTGCGCCAGTCTTCAGCCCGTAAACCGTTACCGGCCTCACTTCCCCGTGAAACCCGGGTTATCCGGCCGGAAGAGGAATGCTGTCCTGCCTGTGGTGGTGAACTCAGTTCTCTGGGATGTGATGTGTCAGAGCAACTGGAGCTTATCAGTAGCGCCTTTAAGGTTATCGAAACACAACGTCCGAAACTGGCCTGTTGCCGGTGCGACCATATCGTGCAGGCACCAGTACCTTCAAAACCCATTGCACGCAGTTATGCCGGAGCGGGGCTTCTGGCCCATGTTGTCACCGGGAAATATGCAGACCATCTGCCGTTATACCGCCAGTCAGAAATATACCGTCGTCAGGGAGTGGAGCTGAGCCGTGCCACACTGGGGCGCTGGACCGGTGCCGTTGCTGAACTGCTGGAGCCGCTGTATGACGTCCTGCGCCAGTATGTGCTGATGCCCGGTAAAGTCCATGCCGATGATATCCCCGTCCCGGTCCAGGAGCCGGGCAGCGGTAAAACCCGGACAGCCCGGCTGTGGGTCTACGTCCGTGATGACCGCAACGCCGGTTCACAGATGCCCCCGGCGGTCTGGTTCGCGTACAGTCCGGACCGGAAAGGTATCCATCCACAAAATCACCTGGCCGGTTACAGCGGTGTGCTTCAGGCCGATGCTTACGGTGGTTACCGGGCGTTATACGAATCCGGCAGAATAACGGAAGCCGCGTGTATGGCTCATGCCCGGAGAAAAATCCACGATGTGCATGCAAGAGCGCCCACCGACATCACCACGGAAGCCCTGCAGCGTATCGGTGAACTGTATGCTATCGAGGCAGAGGTCCGGGGCTGTTCAGCAGAACAGCGTCTGGCGGCAAGAAAAGCCAGAGCCGCGCCACTGATGCAGTCACTGTATGACTGGATACAGCAACAGATGAAAACACTGTCGCGTCACTCAGATACGGCAAAAGCGTTCGCATACCTGCTGAAACAGTGGGATGCACTGAACGTGTACTGCAGTAATGGCTGGGTGGAAATCGACAACAACATCGCAGAGAACGCCTTACGGGGAGTGGCCGTAGGCCGGAAAAACTGGATGTTCGCGGGTTCCGACAGCGGTGGTGAACATGCGGCGGTGTTGTACTCGCTGATCGGCACATGCCGTCTGAACAATGTGGAGCCAGAAAAGTGGCTGCGTTACGTCATTGAACATATCCAGGACTGGCCGGCAAACCGGGTACGCGATCTGTTGCCCTGGAAAGTTGATCTGAGCTCTCAGTAAATATCAATACGGTTCTGACGAGCCGCTTACTATTTATATAAACATTTTATAATATTAAAATACTTTTTAGCTGTTCTTCCCATGGGCAGCAAAATACTATCCCCGTGATTATTGAAGATGCTTGATTTTGTCACGACCGATGATTATGCGATGCAGGTTGTATCCGAATTAATGATAATTTCCAGATACTGAAGCAAGTGTCTTGAGGTTCATTGTGTATAGAGCATTTTAAGGGAGCTCAGGCCGGATTATGCGATCTGAACAATCGCTAAACATCACAAATCACTAACCGGACTGAGCGATGCCGAGCATAGCACCAATATCCCTTGGCGAACGACGTCTGATACAGAAAACTATCCATATAAAACGCATGGCAATAATCACGCCTGCAGGCTCACTGCCATGCTGATACTGCACCGTAGGGACGGTGTAATCTCCGTCGCCAGAATGCTCTGCTGTGCCCGTTCATCTGTGAGGCAGTGGATTAACTGGTTTACATTTTATGGCACAGAAGTACTGGTTTCTCTGCCTTACTGTCCGAGGATTGTAAGCTCGCATCTATTTTGGAAAAGATCCATCTTTCTAAATAAAATACCAGATGCACTGCATTCATCCAGTGCTTTGGGGATTGCCATCAGATTTTCATTTTTATGCGACTCACGGATAAACAGGGGGGCTGTTTATCCGTGAGTCGCTCCTATGTTAATCAAATTGATAGATTCCGTGAAACTATTTCCTTGATAGCTTCATCAATTTCTTTTTGAATCTTTTTGTTTATTTTTGATAAGGTAAATGTTAATGTTCTGTTTACTTTGTTTTCTTTTCTTTTTATGTAAGTCCTTTTATCTTCAGAAATAAATAGAGCATCTACAGTTACAGATGTATCAATTTTTTTCTTTTTGTTTTTCTTTATTATGTTAAGTATTTCTTTTTTATATACATCTGAAGGTAGTTCAACACTAATACCTTTAATTTCTTCTTTTAGGTTTGAAAGTGCAGAACTAAAAGACTCGTTAGATTTTTCTAAACTTTTATAATAATCGAATAATATTTTATAATCGTTAAAATTAAGCTCCGATGCAATAGGGAAAAGAGCAATGATTTCTTGTGGAACGCTTGCAGCCTGAAATGCTCTTGTGACTTTGGCGCGAGATAAATTTTCCTTTTGAGCTATGTCTTTATAAGATAAACCTGATACTTTCAGAAAATTAAGGCCTATACCCAGCTCCCGAATGCTGTGCTCTTTCGCTGTTTGTATTTCACTTGCTAATTTTCTGGCATCAAGTGTAGAAATATAGTCCTTTGAATATAAAACCTCCAATTCTGAGCCGGCATATATGGCAGAAGCTCTTCTCCTTGTGCCATCAAGTATTTCTATTTTTCCATCAACCTCCCGTCCTATCACTGGGAAAAATTGTTGAAACTTTATCGTTTTAATTATGTCAGATAATGACTCTTCTGTTAAAGAATGCTGATCTCGTACGTTAGTTTTTTGGTTAATAAAAGTTACCTCTTGAATTTTATCATGAGGAATCTTAACTCTTATAAATGAAGCTTTATTTCCTGAATGAAGAGCGAACTCTCTCTGTTGACCTTCCTTAATACTTAACAGGTTTTTACATAACTCCGTCATATTACACCTATATTCGCATGGATTAAAGTTTTAACGAAATAGCAATGGGATTTTATTTGAGCATATACAATAGTCAACGGAGATGTGCTTTCTTGTTATTTTTGTAGCTCTTTGTTTGTTTGCTTATTTTTCTGCTATAAATATGGCAGATTTGTGAGGCCATGATTAATGGCCTCACGTATGATGTTTTTTGTTGTTATTATTTTATTTATCGTTAACGATGGAAATGAGATCTCCAATAGTAACAATACGTTCTAATGCGGAATCATTTATCTTTGTGTTGAATTCAAGATTAATCATATCTATCATTTCAATTAGTGAAAGTGAATCCGCAGAAAGGTCCTCAATAAATTTCGTTTCTTCAGATAGTTTTTTGTAACTTATGCCATAACAGAATGCAATTATTGAAAAGATTTTATCTTTTGTCATTGTTATTCCTTGTTTATTTTGTTTAAAACTTGAGATAAAGCTGAGGTTACGTTTTTAGCAGCCTCGTAAATATTGTTTGTCGATTTATTTTCAGCGTTGCTTATCGAAGGGGACGGAGTATTTTTATTAGCTGTTTGAGTGTTTGTGTTCTGATTTGTTGTGTTTATTTCTACAGATGAAAGAAGGCTGCTTAATGAGTCAGATACTTTCTTTGATGCTTCATAAATAGTCTCCTTTTTTACAGGTTGTTCATCATTGATTAATGTACTATCAAGTTGTGGTATTTTTGACCCCGAATTAGATTTATTGATCGTTGATGAGACTTCATTCGATACAGAAGACCAACTACTCTCATTTCTACTGGTTGTGGAATTAGTTGAGCCAGTTAAATTTTGTGACTGAATGTTCGTTGCACCTCCGGAGGTGCGGGGTGCGGAATTAGCAGAGTCCTGGACATTCAGGGTCCAGCGTCCGCGGAAGAAAGAATTGCCGGGATTGACGGACTGGGCGTCAGGGGCGGTGGCGGCAGCGTTACCGGCGGGCGCGGCATTAGTGGCGGAGTTCGCGGAATGCGTATTGCCGGCGGTCTGTTTCTGCAGGGCACCGGAAGCCGTTGTGCTGTTGCCGGCCGGTGAGGTTGCCGACATTTTAGTGGTGGATGCGGTATTCGTGCTGCCGTCCGGGGAGCCGGAGAGTGATGCCGGAGCCGCGGCGTTTTCCTTTCCGGATGCCGGTCCGGAGGAGCGGGGTGCGGAATTAGCAGAGTCCTGGACATTCAGGGTCCAGCGTCCGCGGAAGAAAGAATTGCCGGGATTGACGGACTGGGCGTCAGGGGCGGTGGCGGCAGCGTTACCGGCGGGCGCGGCATTAGTGGCGGAGTTCGCGGAAGGCGTATTGCCGGCGGTCTGTTTCTGCAGGGCACCGGAAGCCGTTGTGCTGTTGCCGGCCGGTGAGGGTGCCGACATTTTAGCGGTGGATGCGGTATTCGTGCTGCCGTCCGGGGAGCCGGAGAGTGATGCCGGAGCCGCGGCGTTTTCCTTTCCGGATGCCGGTCCGGAGGAGCGGGGTGCGGAATTAGCAGAGTCCTGGACGTTCAGGGTCCAGCGTCCGCGGAAGAAAGAATTGCCGGGATTGACGGACTGGGCGTCAGGGGCGGTGGCGGCAGCGTTACCGGCGGGCGCGGCATTAGTGGCGGAGTTCGCGGAATGCGTATTGCCGGCGGTCTGTTTCTGCAGGGCACCGGAAGCCGTTGTGCTGTTGCCGGCCGGTGAGGTTGCCGACATTTTAGTGGTGGATGCGGTATTCGTGCTGCCGTCCGGGGAGCCGGAGAGTGATGCCGGAGCCGCGGCGTTTTCCTTTCCGGATGCCGGTCCGGAGGAGCGGGGTGCGGAATTAGCAGAGTCCTGGACATTCAGGGTCCAGCGTCCGCGGAAGAAAGAATTGCCGGGATTGACGGACTGGGCGTCAGGGGCGGTGGCGGCAGCGTTACCGGCGGGCGCGGCATTAGTGGCGGAGTTCGCGGAAGGCGTATTGCCGGCGGTCTGTTTCTGCAGGGCACCGGAAGCCGTTGTGCTGTTGCCGGCCGGTGAGGGTGCCGACATTTTAGCGGTGGATGCGGTATTCGTGCTGCCGTCCGGGGAGCCGGAGAGTGATGCCGGAGCCGCGGCGTTTTCCTTTCCGGATGCCGGTCCGGAGGAGCGGGGTGCGGAATTAGCAGAGTCCTGGACGTTCAGGGTCCAGCGTCCGCGGAAGAAAGAATTGCCGGGATTGACGGACTGGGCGTCAGGGGCGGTGGCGGCAGCGTTACCGGCGGGCGCGGCATTAGTGGCGGAGTTCGCGGAAGGCGTATTGCCGGCGGTCTGTTTCTGCAGGGCACCGGAAGCCGTTGTGCTGTTGCCGGCCGGTGAGGGTGCCGACATTTTAGCGGTGGATGCGGTATTCGTGCTGCCGTCCGGGGAGCCGGAGAGTGATGCCGGAGCCGCGGCGTTTTCCTTTCCGGATGCCGGTCCGGAGGAGCGGGGTGCGGAATTAGCAGAGTCCTGGACGTTCAGGGTCCAGCGTCCGCGGAAGAAAGAATTGCCGGGATTGACGGACTGGGCGTCAGGGGCGGTGGCGGCAGCGTTACCGGCGGGCGCGGCATTAGTGGCGGAGTTCGCGGAAGGCGTATTGCCGGCGGTCTGTTTCTGCAGGGCACCGGAAGCCGTTGTGCTGTTGCCGGCCGGTGAGGTTGCCGACATTTTAGTGGTGGATGCGGCATTCGTGCTGCCGTCCGGGGAGCCGGAGAGTGATGCCGGAGCCGCGGCGTTCTCCTTTCCGGATGCCGGTCCGGAGGAGCGGGGTGCGGAATTAGCAGAGTCCTGGACATTCAGGGTCCAGCGTCCGCGGAAGAAAGAATTGCCGGGATTGACGGACTGGGCGTCAGGGGCGGTGGCGGCAGCGTTACCGGCGGGCGCGGCATTAGTGGCGGAGTTCGCGGAAGGCGTATTGCCGGCGGTCTGTTTCTGCAGGGCACCGGAAGCCGTTGTGCTGTTGCCGGCCGGTGAGGTTGCCGACATTTTAGTGGTGGATGCGGCATTCGTGCTGCCGTCCGGGGAGCCGGAGAGTGATGCCGGAGCCGCGGCGTTCTCCTTTCCGGATGCCGGTCCGGAGGAGCGGGGTGCGGAATTAGCAGAGTCCTGGACATTCAGGGTCCAGCGTCCGCGGAAGAAAGAATTGCCGGGATTGACGGACTGGGCGTCAGGGGCGGTGGCGGCAGCGTTACCGGCGGGCGCGGCATTAGTGGCGGAGTTCGCGGAAGGCGTATTGCCGGCGGTCTGTTTCTGCAGGGCACCGGAAGCCGTTGTGCTGTTGCCGGCCGGTGAGGTTGCCGACATTTTAGTGGTGGATGCGGCATTCGTGCTGCCGTCCGGGGAGCCGGAGAGTGATGCCGGAGCCGCGGCGTTCTCCTTTCCGGATGCCGGTCCGGAGGAGCGGGGTGCGGAATTAGCAGAGTCCTGGACGTTCAGGGTCCAGCGTCCGCGGAAGAAAGAATTGCCGGGATTGACGGACTGGGCGTCAGGGGCGGTGGCGGCAGCGTTACCGGCGGGCGCGGCATTAGTGGCGGAGTTCGCGGAAGGCGTATTGCCGGCGTTCTGTTTCTGCAGGGCCGCGGAGGTGGCCTTACCAGAACGAGAACTTCTATCTAACTCTGGATTATCTGAAAAGGTTTGAGTTGCGTCAGAAACTGAGTGTGGGTGCACCGATATAACTTTGTCTGCTAATGTACTCGGTACATTGGAATGGGCACCTGTATATAAAGGATCATTTACTTGAGATGGTTTTGATGATGTTTCGCTTGTTGGAACTTCATGGAAACTATTGTCAAAAACTCTGTTGTCAAAGACTCTGTTGTCGTAAGTTCTATTATCATTGTTTATATGATAATGGATTACGGGCTGAGATGGCGTGTTTGTATCATGCTTGAGCCCAGAGTCAGGTTCATCTGGAGCAGGTGCAGATGCCGATGGTTCTTGAGAAGAAGGGGTTGGATGTTGTTCCTTGATATCATTAGCGATATCAGTAAAAACTTTCTTCAATAGCTCGGGAAGGATTGCAACAGTATTTAAGTCTCGGGAAAGTTTGCCAATTCCAAAACCAGAGTTTTCAATGGTACTTCTGCGATGTTCTCTGAGACTGTCAAAAGCGAGTTTTGCCTGAGAATCTATTAAATCATCTAAATTAAGTGAGGATAGAACATCGTTATTTAATTTTAATTCGCCTAAAATATCATTTTTAATAAATGAAGACACTTCTGTGTTAAGAAGTTTTTGCCCAAGAGATAATGCTTCACCAGAGGTGTGCTTTTGTGCCAGTTGTGCTAGGCGATGCTCAATATTTTGTCTTAATGCATGAGCCTTTTTATTCTTTGCTGACCATGGTCCAAACACAGAGTCTTTTGATAATTTATCTTTAATAATTAAATCAGAATATTGATTGACGATCTTTTGTAATCCGGGCTCATTGTCGAACTGAAGATTATTTTGATGAACCAGTGAATACAATACGTTTGAGAACTCAGTTATTTCACTTTTAGCATAGGTGTTATTTGAGTTAAGAAATATATCCCTTAAAGCAGCTTCTTTTCCAGATGATGAGAATAAAAAATCAAGTGATTTTTTGTTGAATGATGTCGAAAAGTTTTCTTTGAAAGATGCAGATATAGTCTCTTTGGGAGAGGATGTCGAACAGGTAACATCTGATATTTTATTCTTTAAATCACTATGTTCAATATTAGAAGTATTTGATGGTAATAATGATGAAAGAGGAGTTGTATTGTTAATACTTTGCATAAAACACCTCAGAAGTGTAGAAACATTTTATCAGTATCGGTGCATGAGCTTATTGTACTACTCAACACCTTTACAAGGTTATCAAAAATACTGTTGGCATTACTATATTTTTGCACTAAGGTCTGAAGACCATTTTTCATTGATTCATCTTCTGCGGAGAAACCTGCGTTCCATGCCTGATATTTTGCATTATCGATCTCAACTGGACTAGAATTGCCTCCGATATTATTCAAGCTTTGGATCATTTTCTCTATAGGTGTCATGTTTATATTCACAACCCAGCCGCTACCACTTTGTTTTACAGTAGAAACACCTTGTCCAAATTCAGCAGACCACTTTTCAGCTTGTTCTTTAGTAACTGTTCCTGACGACGGATAAAGGGGTTTATTAGAATAATTGTTTTTGATCGTTTCTAAAGAAGAAACTATTTTCCTCCAGTCTAATTTTACATTGTTACCATCTTTACCTGGTGAAATATTACTGGCAAGATCTGAGAGTACATCACTAAATTCTTGGTACATACTGGTATATGTACTAACAGCAGATTCATATACTTTTAAGTACTGGTCGTTAATATCATTTATAGAATCACTGATGTTTTGCCATAGTTCTCTGTGAGAAATCATTTCCTGGCTGTTGATATTAGCCATTTTAGGGGCTGACTGTAGAATTTCTCTTGCCTGATTATTAATTGGATGGTCAGTTTTGGAAAGAGTAGTTAGAAACTGGGAAGCTTTATTTACATCCATGCTAATTTGAGATGAATGTAAGGATAATTCAGAAAGAGATGATTTGTTAAATGTTTTTTGCGCTAACTCTGCTTGTAAAGACTTATTAGTCTTTCTGATGTTTTTCAATGTGTCACTAAGCATCTCGAGTGAACTTGTTGATTTGTTTTGAGAAACTGATTGTACTTCTAAAGCAGATGTCTCATTGGGAATATTTTTACCATCATTAGTAGATGAAGATAGTAATGTAATATTGTTTGTTGGTGTGATATTCATATTCATCTCCTCATTAAAAGAGCCATATATAATGGCTCTTTTAGAATTTTTAGGCCCGGATGTTGCCAGCAATTTGACTTGCTGCAGAGTTTCGTGACTGATTAATGCTATCAATAACCTGCATTAATTTATTTATTAATTCAGATGTAGCCCGGGACGTTTCTTTGGACACCTGAGATGCGTCTTCAGCCTGCTTGCTGCTTGCCTGGTTGATCATTTGCTCTTCTTCTTCGAGGGCAGATGCATAACGTCCACCTGCCTGGGAAACATTGCCCGCAAGAGATGAGCTTTCCATAGTAGCCCGGCCAAGGTTTTGTTTTTGTTGACCGGAAAGTGTATTTATATCATAGGAGTTTCTTTGGATATTAATTTTCTCTTGAAGTGTCTTATCTGCAAAACTCAATGATTCTTTATGCTCAGAAGAAAGAATAGGATTGTCGGGTGTTAATTTATTATCGCCTATAAGTTTAGAGCCTGTTTTATTTGATTGATTAATGCTAATGTCAATTTGTTTATTTAAGCTGAGCTTAGATCCGGTTAATTCTTTTTCAAGATTTTGGACTGTTGTCAGGTTATTTTTAATTGCACCTTTTTGTTCGCTAATTCCCGAATGAGATTTTTTTGCGCCAATGCCTGTGATACCTACCTGCATTACTGCTCCGGTAATGCTTGATGACAAGACTGCAGTGCCTTGATTAACAATATTTTGTGCCGCAGACTTTGTTGCTTCGAATGAGATCACGGACAATTGTGAACTGAGTTTTGTTTCTGCAATTCGCATAGCCGACAGCAAAACAGTAGCATTAACCATTAATGCTACTGCACTCGATGAAAGATTTGAAATATCCAGAGTTTTGGTTGAATCAATAGACTTACTCATTTCAGAAAGTTCTTTCAATTTGTTGTCAGCGACTTTAGAAATAAGCTCCGAATCACCCTGTACTTGTTTTGAGAAATTAGACAGTTGTTCAAAATTCAATGGCGTGGTTAATAGAGGCCTATTTCCTACATTAAGCGGTAAAAGTGCCGCCATGCGCTGATAATTTTCGGCAGAAGGCTTTACTGTTGGATTATTTAAAATCTCTTCAGCAGAAAGAGTTTTCGCAATATTATTTAAGTTAGTGCTATGAATTTCCATAATGTTCACCTCTATCAAGCGGTAGTTTGTTTCAATATAGCTCGTGCGACTTCAGTTTTTTCTGTTTGAGAATCAGACATTGACGCTAATAACTCTGCTATTACCTCTTGCAGTTGTGCAAACTTTTCAATTGCATCTCGCATATATTTTGAAAGTTGTTCTACTTGACTTTTTGATAATGTCAGTTCGGATAGATCTTTGGCTGCGTTGTATTGGAACGTTGCAGAAGCAATATTCCCTCCTGCCTGAGTGGTTGTCTGTACTCCCTCACCTATGACTACAACCTGATTTAATCGAGTTGATACAAGTTGTTTAGTAATAACATCATCACCCGTTGTTCCCATGAATTTATTTAACCTGGTGACTGCATTTGAGACAACGTCATCAAGTTGTGAACTCATGTTCTTCAGGAATTTAGGAATAAGCTGGCTTATCGTTTTACCTATCATTTGTCCAATCTTGTCTGCAAGTTTTGCTGCTGCCTGTTTACCCACTAATGCGACTACGACAACTGCTGCAACAAGTACTGCAGCTCCGGCGATAGCGCCGAGTATGGAGCCAACCATTTGTGCTGTTTTGGAATCAACACCAAGTCCCTCAAGCATTTTGGTAAATGCATCAGAAAGGAATTTCATTAATGGTTCCAGAATTCCTTTCATCAATGGATTTAAGGCTTGTTCCATGAAGGAGGTACCAGTAGCAGCCTGGACAATTGTATCTGCGGCCATGAGTGCTAAACCAACCGCTGCAATTGCTAAAGAGGCACCTCCGGTAAAAGCAGCAGCAATAACACTAACGACTGTGAGAAGTGCTCCTAAAATTTTACCAATACACCCCATTACTTTGTTTAATTCTTCTGCTTTACGAACTTCAGCTGCATATTCGTCAGATTTTTTCTCCATTTCAACTTTTCTTGCATCCTGGAGAGATTGGAAAAGTGCTAAATCATTTTTTAGTGATTCTTCATTATTTTTGCCAACAAGTTGAATAAATGTCGCCATCAATTGAGTAACACTGGCGAGACCAGTTAACGATTTATGTTGTGTAGATAATTGCTGGGCAGTAGATTCTTTTGTAAAGCTGGATAATGAATTAATTTCGGCTTCAAGTTTGTTCGCCTTATTTGTAAGGTTGTTGTGAATAGGTATGGTAATCTTTTCAAGATTTTCTTTATCTTTGAGAGCGACTTCTTTTTTCTCTAATAGTTTTTGTTTCTCCTGTATGGCTTTATTATAATCAGGAGAGTTTTTTTCGAGAGTGGCAATGTGTTTTTCTAGTTTTTCAAGATTTGCGTCTAGTCCTTTAATCTGAGATTCAATGCTTTTTAGGCTGTCAATCTTAGAGCCATATTCGTCGATTAGTTTTTCCACTTCATTGTGAAGAGAATTTATTTTATCAGAATACTCAATGTTTTTTTGCTCTCTGGCTTGAAGTAGCGACTGCCATGAGCTGATCTTTTGTGCCAGTGCATGTAAAGAGTTATCTCCTAATATTTGTATAAGATTGCCAATTAATAAAGTTAATTGTGAGCTTGGATTTAATGATTTAGGGCGTGTAAGCTCAGGGTAAGTAAGATCTGAAGAGCGCTGAGCATTAGATAGATTGCTATTAGCTGATAAATCGGCAACTTTGAGAGCAAAAAGTTTATTTGCTGCTTCATTGGCGGACTGAATAGCCTGATCAGTAATGTTTTTTGATGTCAGTATATTTACTAAAGGCAGGTTGGATTGTGCTGGATTTATATTGTTCATGATATTTATTCCTTAATATCCTGAATTGCGTCAAGATAAGATTGCGCTTTGGCTTTTAGTTTTTCATCATTACTGTGCTGAAGCACAAGCTGGAAGCACTCTTTAGCTTTTAATGGGGATTTCAGACGAAGATAGCATTGTCCAGTATAAAAAACTGGGCTATAGTCATTTTTACTCAATGCAAAAGCAACTGCGTATAGGTCGGCTGCTTGTTGGAATTGTTCTTTTATTTGATAAATAGCCGCAAGGCCTAATATGTAATTTACATTGTAAAAGTCGTAAATGCACAAGAAGCGAAAGAATATTTCAGCTTCTTCTATTCTACCTTTATTATAAAAATCATATGCATAAGAGTATAGATCATCCATCATTTCATCAGGTATGGCGTTAATGTCTTTTAATGTTGCACCTTCATTAATCGCGTTCAGTATAGCTGTGGAGATGTTCTCATTGTTAGCGGTATTTGGTGACATAATAATTTCCTTGAAAATTTAACCTGAGTATTTTATTTAAGAAACAAACATATATATTGATAAAACTATGTCATTGCATTTGTCGATAGACTGCTTTTAATACCTCCGCTTTTATATTAATATCTAATGCTTTTATCGATTCATGGAATATTGACTCATAAACGGATTGCGAAACTTTATTTGATATATCCCTCATCTGAGCATTATATTCATTCATATTACAACTATATCTTTTTAACAGTTTTTTTTGAAGTCCCGATGAAGCAATTTCATTAAGTGCTGAATGGGTGATCGAAGTTTGGGAGGCTCTTTGATCGAGTTTTGTATCGGGTAACTTGCTTTCGATTGCTGCAAATACACTGTTGCGATTTTCTTTAGATAATACAATATTATTCTGTAGGGCCATTTCATCTATACATTTATTAACCATCGATGAGATGTAATTGGTTCGTTCTTGACTCATCCATGAATAAAAATATCTTCCTTGATTATTCTCCTTAATTCTATCTATAACTTTATTACGAATTTTGTTTATATCTGTGGCCTGAGTGGATGTAGCGGAGATATTATTTTTATTTGAATTAAAGGCTGATATAATTTTTTTAAAAAATAGTCCTTTACTAAGTGATGTAGAATCTAATGATATATTGTTCTTGATGTTAAGGACTTGCGAAGTTATTTGTGGTGGTATATGCATAATCATCTCACTTATACTAATTCTGCTTTGATTTCAGGGTGTTTATCGTAATTTCCAGGCAGCGCAAGAAGTCATAAAGGTGTTCAACAAATTCATCTGGCGATAAATAGCTTTTTGTGATCTTGTTTGTTAAAACACATTGATCACTATCCGGGATTAAGCTTATGCTACATCCGTGCTCTCTGTTTAATATATAGCTTAGTTTAAGTATGTACTCAGGGGTCTGAGAGCCATCTACAAAAATATCATCATCACTAAGTAGACCTGTCAAAAAAACAGAGTCATTACTATCTGTTATACAAACTGGAACATTCTCTTCGAGAAGAATGAAAGCTTTTCCTTGGTCATTAAATTCAAGTTCAGCTCCGATGGTGTCTTTAAGTTTACTATAAATATCTTGGTGCATGTTATAATCCTTTCTGCTTTTATCGTGATTTATCTAGCAGAGTTTTGTTCACTAATAGCAAATCGTGGGTATAAAATAAAAGCTCTTGGTTTTTATTTTTTAAAGACTGGTAAAAGTCTATAATTTTTATTGATTTTTCAATGAGTTGCTCTTTTGTATCGGTCATGGTTGGCTTAAATTCACTTATGCGTGAATGTGAGTTGTGGGGAGCTAACTTTTTTAATGATTCGAAGCATGAGTTAATTATTTTATTGTAATCATCCAAAGATGCATTTTCAATGTTATCTTTATTTCGTATAACAAGCAATGTGTTAAATTTATTTATTTTATGAGAAGAAGTAACTTTGTTGAAACTATTTAAATAACTACGGCGAAGTTTTATCATCGTCATTATGTCAATTTTTTCATCGACATTCTTTATAATGCCTTTATGGATTTTATTTAATTCTTCTATGCGAGCCATAACTTTATATGCATATTTATAAGCATCATTAGGATTTGCTACTAGTTTGATTTTTGGAAAAGGCACATAGGTTTCCGCATCCCCTGCTTTTAGAACATCAAGCGCCATTCCGGCGCAGTTTTGAGATTTGCTAATAAGTTTATAATGTTCTGTTCTTCTGAAAGCTCCACCTCTTTTTTTACAGATGAAACTTGAAAGTTTTGATTCATCAAGACCAAATAAATTATATTCGGTGCCTCCGTCCCTGGATTGATTTTCTCCTTGTAATGGGATGTATATCTTATTAGCACTAACTCCCCAAGAAGCTTGATCAATGTCCTTTTTCTGATTCGCTCTTGGATAAAGAGCATCTTTTCTATTGATATCGGTTTTTACTATCTCATGTTCATTTGACTTTTTGTACTCTTCACCTGCGTTAAGCCTTTGAACTGTACGGTCGCTTAACATATTTAATTTATCTTTCCTATAAGAGTTTGTGCTTATACTAAGACTTTTTGAAAAATATGTAGATGTTATTTTTGTTGAGTTATTGAGTGGGTACCAACTGAGATACATATGGGAAGGTTCTGGCTTCATATTATTTTTTACACTGACACTCGTATGTCCCCAATGGTCTGCTCCTTCATAATTCCAGCACCGTAATACAAGATGTCGTTCAAGATTTTTCGCTGTACCAATGCCATGAAAACGATCTGCCGCATTTAGCATTGTTTTGATGTCTTTTCCAGTAAAAGAATGTTGTAATCTACTTTTTGCTGCTTCGTATGCGAAAAAAGTACTCTCAAAAGATTTTTCTTTTGCTAGAGCATTCAGGAATTGTAATACGGCCTTTTGATTATCAATATGATAATTTTTTAACATTGAGTCTAGTTCCTTAGAATGTAGCTTCGAATTGATTTTACTCAATGTTTTAAAGCATAAGTCTTTTAGAGAGAATGGTGATGAAATAAGTTTATATCCTTCCTCGCTCTTTTCTATGTTTATCCGACCGGTCATATTGCTGGCGATGTTAAAATCGCTTACTTTCATATTCATACTATACAGGCTCTTTCGTGAAGGAAATAGTTATTGGACACCAAAGGTTAATGTATTTTACTTTTCCTATTCTATAAGAAATTTTTTAGCTTTATGCAAGTAATGTATCGTATATGTTTCTCTTTTTACAAAATCGATTCTATCAGACGATTTCATACTGAAATCCCACGCATTAGTCCTTAAGCTGAAAGTATCAAAGATACATTTTTAAAAAAAGCATAATAGCTGTTGAACCACTTTGTTACTTGCGGTAAAAACGGAACATGTCATTGAATGAAACAGCCCTTACTTATAAGAGAGGTGTTATAAATGCAGATAACAAACTTCGGTCATATGAGAGTTTCACTGCCTGTTAATGAATCCAATAAAGTAGGTGGGGGAGATAAGCCAACTGGGGGGAAAGTAGTCGATTTACCGAGGGTAAAACGTGGTGGGGGAGAAAAAGCTCTTGAGCGACTTAACAACCTGTATCTGCAAAACCAAACAAAACTTTTAGGTAAAAGTTTTGTCTTTGCGCATGAAAGAGCCACTGTATTTGCTACTGCAATTAAGTTAGCCGGTGGGGACGCATCTGTCATCAATCAATTGATGAAACAATATGAATCAAAAGGTTTTAGTGAATTAAAATTAAACGATATCAGAGTTCTTAACAGGACTGTTTATCAAGAATTACAAAAGCAGTTTGGAATTAAGAACAAAAACGATGCTCAAATTAAAGCGAAAGAAATATTCACAAAATATTTAAATAACAAGCCTTGGGATACTATAACGAAAGCGCTTGAGCATGGTGGTAAATCATATCGATTTGAATTGACGCCTGCATCACAAATGAAAATTGGGAAAAACGATATTTTTGAAAATAAATATAATGGGAAAGGTATTTGCTGTGCTTCAACAACAGAAAAAACACATATTGCAAATATGTGGATTTCAAAGGTCACAGGCGATAATGGAGAAGAGTTGTTCTCCGGTATCAGGCATGGAGTATTATCTCCATATGGATTAGAAAAAAATACCAGAGAAAGAGATGATGCTGCTTTCAGTAAAGCCAGGGAGTTGGCAACCGCAGCATTATTTAGCAAACCTGAATTAGTAAATCGCGCTTTAGCAGGTGAGACTGTGAATTTGAGAATGGTATCTACAGCTCTTTTAACACCGACAAAGGTTACGGGAGGAGAAGATGTTATGCTCAAAGATCAGGTTAAAGCATTGAAGAGATTAATATCACCAAAGGGGCAACCAACCGAATTAAAAATAGAGGATGAAAATGGCGTTTTAAAAAGTGTTAAAGTGCATTTAGAAATATTACCATTTAATTGTGGTGTTAATGAGTTGGCTCTGAAACTTGGTCTTGGCTGGAAAGCGGTTGATAAGTTAAATAACGCCTCGATTGAAATATTGTTGGGAAAAGATTTTCTTTCGAAGGGCGTTGTGAGTGGATGGGCTGGCGAACACACTAAGTTAAACCCACATAAACAGAAAGATATTCTTACATTGGCTGGTCAGATTAGGGAAATAATGATAAATGACCTACATAAAAACGATGGAGGGGAGCCATATAAGTTATCGCAACGAATTTCTATGTTAGCCTATGAAATAGGTGCAGTGCCTTGCTGGAACTGTAAAAGTGGTAAAGACAGAACTGGCATGCATGATGCGGAAGTAAAAAGAGAAGTTATAATGAAACACCAAAGCGGTGAATATTCAAAAGTGAACGGTAAATTAAGTAAAGAAGACCAGGTTTTATTTGGTGAAGTTTTGATTAATAGCGGCAACATGGAAATCCAAGAGAATAATACTGGTGTCCCAGGTAGTAAAGTTATTAAAAAATTACCGATGTCATCGTTAGACTTATCATATAGTAAAAGAATTGGTGATAATAAAATATGGGATATGGTAAAAGGTTTTTCTTCGTTTGTATAAAGGATGAATATGGAAGATATTATTGATAATATTTGTAAAATATTGGATATACCATCAATAGACCCCGATGAACAAGGAATAGTGTTTGATGATGATATATTGATTTATATTGAAAGAGATTCAGACACAGTAGGATTATTCAGCCCGTTTTGTGCATTACCTGAAAATATAAATGATATTATTTATGCACTAAGCCTTAATTATTCAGATAAGGTATATTTAACAACTGATAACGAGGGGGAAAGTTTAATTGCAAGATTAGATCTATCAACAATTTATGAATATGAAGATATATCAGTGCATGTAGAATATTTTGTTATGCGTGTTCGTTGGTTGAAAGAAATATTTACACGACGTATGCTGGGGGAAGTATGATTCGCTTGGCTGCAGTTTTATTGTTCATGATTCCTTTTTTGAGCAACGCAGATTGCTGGGGTGTTGCAGGTGAGAGATATAATATTCCTCCGAGTTTATTAAAGGCGATAGCGGAAAAAGAATCAGGCTTTAAAACTACAGCCATTAATGTAAATAAAAATGGGAGTAAAGATTATGGTATAATGCAAATAAATGATTTTCATCTTAAAAGGCTTAGTGAAATGGGATATTCAAAAGAAGATTTAATTGAGTCTCCATGCCTTTCAATTTTATACGCAGCTAAATTGCTAAATGAGTTTATGCTTAAGTATGGAAGAGGTTGGGAGGCTGTAGGGGCATATAATGCAGGTACATCCTCTAAAAAGGAGAAACAAAGATTAAAATATGCAGAAGATGTTTATAAAAGGTATATAAGAATTGAAAGAGAGAGTAAAATAAGAATCTAAAAATATAAGAGGATGTATGTCTGAGACAAACAAAACAGGTCCTGCACAAATTACACTTTTAGTGAAATCAGCAAATGGTGATGAAATTGAATATCCTTTATATTATGGCGATAATTTAATTGCTTTTGGGAAGGCAATAGAAAGCATAAAATTTTCTGATGGAGTTGTTCCTGAAAATGTCATTCCGATAGTCGATAGTGATGATGATATTGTTCATATTAAGTTGTCTGACGATGGGGGTATCATTATCCATAATACCGAAGAAGAATGTATTCATTTGGACTCAGATACTAATTCTTTCAGGTATAATAATTTTGATTTCTTTGTTTTGAATATGAAGGGAACTAATGTTGAGAAAGGTAAAAAAGAAAATAATTTTAAAAAATATGTGTTGATTATTGTTTCTTTGGCTTTTATCATTATCACCAGTATGATTGTTTTATTTTTTAGACATGATGAAGCAAAAGAAATTGCACAAATTATTGATGAGAAAAAATATGGCATAGTCAATATCGACAAATGCAATTACATTATTGCAGAGACGCAAAACGATGCTGTGTGGGCATCTGTTTCCCTAAATAAAGCTAATTTTAATAAATGCCGGAAGATAATAACGGCGGCATTGGAAAAAAATAAAATAAAAGAATACATCAATCAAAGATTTCCTGCGATTAATTTAATTAACTTTAAAATTACAAGCTCCAGTGCAAATTTAATTGTTTTTTTAAGTAAAGAGAGAAATGATCTTTCTAATGCGGAAATCAGTGCGGTAAAAGATTCTTTGATAAAACAATTTCCATACTTTAAAGGCATTGACCTAATTTATTTAAGTGATGAAAAGGCAAAATTATTTGCCAGGGGGATATTTACGAAGGCTAATGTGCGATACAAAGAGACAAGTGCTAATAATAAAGTTACATATTCTGTCATGGAAGAGCTATCAGATGAAAAACTGGAACTAATGAATAAAATGATTTCTGATTTTAAAGATATATATGGTGATCAATATATCGAGTTTGTTATCCAGTTGATGGATGATGACTTTAAGGGGAAGTCATATCTTAACAGTAAAGATAGCTATGTAATGTTGAATGATAAACATTGGTTCTTTTTAAATAAAACAAATTAAGAGGAATGATATGAGTATTGCAGTACCAGAAAGTGATTGGACTTTAAGTGAATTATCTGCTGATTTTGATAAAGGCACTAAAACCTTACAGGATGAACTGACTGCAGCGCTGGAGAAGCTGACGGTGAATCCTTCGAATCCACAATTGTTGGCGGAGTATCAAAGTAAGCTTTCTGAATATACTCTATACAGAAATGCTCAAAGTAATACTGTTAAAGTGATCAAAGATGTAGATGCTGCAATTATTCAGAACTTCCGTTAACAGGTAATTATCTATGAGTTATATTGAACCAGTTAATCAAATTGATATTATCAGAGCTGGCTCTTTACATTCAAATGAAGTGTCTTCGCTTGAAGATCTTGTTGTCAATAAATATGGAGAGCTTAAAATGGATACGGATGCGACAGTTTTTAAGATAACAAATATGGTTGATGGTCAGAAGTCCTTAAGTACGGAGGAACTTGCCAATCTACAAAGGATGACTTCAAATTACTCTTTGACTGTATCATTGATTGGCACATTGACGAGAAAAACAGTTACTGCCGTTGAAACCTTATTGAAAGCATGAGTGTTATGTTTAAGCATAAAGGTCTATTCTTATTGTCCATGCTTATGTTGGGTGGGTGTGAACAACGTGAAGAGTTGGTCAACAACCTATCCCAAAATCAAGCTAATGAGATAATATCAGTCTTGGAACGGCATAATATATCGGCTAAAAAAGTTGATGTCGGTAAACAAGGGATTGCCGTACAAGTTGAAAAGGGAGCATTTGCATCATCGGTTGATTTGATGAGAATGTACCATCTTCCAAACTCTGAGAGAGTCGATATTTCGCAAATGTTTCCAGCTGACTCATTAGTCTCTTCACCAAGAGCAGAGAAAGCGAGGTTGTATAGTGCTATTGAGCAAAGACTTGAACAATCATTGGTTTCAATTGGTGGGGTCATATCTGCAAAAGTACATGTAAGCTATGACCTTGATGATAAAAATGGTTCTTCTAGACCGATGCATGTTTCTGTTATAGCGATCTATGATTCACCAAAAGATTCGGAATTACTCGTTAGCAATATTAAACGTTTTTTGAAAAACACTTTTTCTGAGGTAAAATATGAAAATATTTCAGTGATTCTTACACCAAAAGAAGAATACGTGTATACGAACGTTCAGCCTGTTAAGGAAGTTAAGAGCAGTTTTTATAATGAGTTTTGGTATTTATTTCTAGCATCTATTCCACTACTCATTCTGGCTGGCATTTGGATCTTTAGAGTCTTTGGTTCAAAGAAAAAATAGTTATATGCAGAAAATAGAGGGCGTTTATAAAAAATATCTTTCTATTATTTTTGATCCTGCGTCCTATATAAATACTTCGCGCCTAAAAGTACCAAATGGATTTTTGGGTAACGATATTATTAGAAGGGAAATTAATAATCTAATAATTGATGAGTATGATTTAGATTGTTCTATTGAAAATCTAAATGGGGTCGCCGTCATGTTCATAAGTAACTGGCATCTGCTTCCTATGGTTGCTTACTATATAGGTGTTGACAACATAAAACATCCTTCTTTTAGCAAGAAGGATGTAGCCCTTGATTTTATAAAAAACATGGGTGATACAAATTCCGAAATTATTAACAGCGGATTTAATCAGATGATTGCATGGGAAAATTATATTCCACATGGGTTATTTGAACGCATTAAATTACTGTTTAATCCTGCATTGTTAAATGTAAATGATACAGTGGTAGAAAGAAATACTTTGCAACTTATCAACGGTATCCAATATGCAAGAAAATACTTTACCTGTGTCAAAAGCTAATGCCTATAATGGTATCATTATAAAAAAAGAGGAAAAGGATTTATGTAAAACAATTAGAAATAGAGAAATTGAAAGTCGAAAAAAGGTAAAACAAATTTTACTTGAGGCTACCAGAAAGGGAGAGTCGTTACGAGTTGATGCAATTAGGCAAGGCTATCAAGATGGTATGCAATGTGCATTTAGGCATGTTGTTAACTTTTTAAGTGAATGGAAATTAAAGCAAGATAATGATAGGAGAGAAGTAGATAATTACATTCGTCGTATTCTGGGTGACAACTTGCACAATAAAACAATAGTTGATGACCTTCTAAATGCATGGATTGAGTCATTAAATGAATCTGCCTCAGAATTGGTGATTGTATTACCGGTAAGAAGCCGAACGTGGGCAAAAAAAATAGAATGTCAAAAATTTGAATCATCTCCGCATATGAATATAAATTATCGCTATGTGGAATGTGAAAATTATATGTTTAGTTATGGTGATAGCGTGGTTGAATTCAGCCCAGAAGATATCATATCTCAGGTAAAATCTGAGTTTGCAGAAAGACTGACTAAACAAGATAAATTATTTTTCAATAAAACATACAAAGAAATCATAAAGAAATTTGCAAATGATTTATTGGCAGAGAGTGGAGAATATGATAGAACGAGTACAGACACTTGATATAGTTCAGCAGGGGAGAAATGACACAGGGATTTATATTATGGAAGATCTGGTGAAAAGTTCTCTTCCATCTGATATAAGTATTGTAAATGATGAGCTTAGTAAAATTATTTCTAACGATTTAGGAACTAAAAATAATGAGGAGATATTTAACGAGATAGAAAGTTTGTTCAAAAATCACTTCCCCTTTTACACGGCTTATCAAAAAAGTTCAGCTATTAACGATTTTATAAAAAATAATATTGACTTGGATATACCTGGCGCATTTAATGATGCGATCGCTGTATATAATAATATTGATTTTTATATAAAAACAACAACATTCGAGGCTATTAGAGATGAGTTTGAAACAGGGAGGGATCAGGATGAAATGGCATGGTAAAATATGCTTAGCTTTAACGTGTATATTTTCTCTTAGTGGTTGTTCATTAAAATATCCTTTTTTCAATGTAAATGAAAGTTGGAATATTGTTCCTGTCGGTAAAGAATTTACATATTTACCAGAAGACTTCTCATTAACATTTATTCCAAAAGAAAAAAAATTGAAGGTTCATTCGAAATGTATAAGTGATCATGCTGTTTACGGATTTAATTCAGGTAAATTCAGTGCTACTTTTAACAACATAAGATCAGACTCTTGTTTAGGGATATATCAAAAACAGTCTGTTGGTAATTTATTCAACCTGCTACGAGATGGCGTAGTACTAAGAGGTGGGGGGGTAAACAATATTATATATCTCGAAAAAGATAGCGAAGTAAAAATACAGCTTAGAAAAAAGGAGTCGTAGAGTTTTGATAAAATATAAAGGATTGCACACAACTAGTATGATTTACATTAGTACTTGTGAGCATGCTGCTACGACAGTAGAACTCATAAAAAATAGAGAACGTTGTGTCGTTGAATTATCTCCGGCGTGGCGTGGTTTTTTTTTGCCAGAGATTTAAATATAAAAATAAGAAGTGAAGTGATTTATCACTGTGGCTTTAATGTAAATATGTGTGCTAAATTCTTAGCGTTCTGGGATTATTTTAATAATATTGATTTTAAGAGATATTCAACTAAAAATTATTTTTACTTCGATTATATGTATGCTCATCACGAGCATTGTGATAAAGATTCTGTTGTCGATGGGTTAATGCTTAATTTTATTTTGTCTCCCGGTCAAGAGATAAAAGATGCGCTGATGTTGATTAGGATGACAGAATCCTATCATTTAGTTCTTTATCTTTTGAAGTCAATTGACCGAGATGAAAGTGTAAAAATAAAAAATTTAACTGAAGGATATGGAGTTTCAGAGGCTTATTTTAGAAAATTATGCAAGAAAGCCCTTGGAGCAAAAGTTAAAGAAGAGCTGAGCCTCTGGAGATTGGTTAATGGTTTATTAGATGTCTTTCTACATAAAGAAACCATCACATCCGCGGCGATGAAAAATGGATACGCATCAGCATCACATTTTTCAACAGAAATAAAAAATCAATTGGGTTTTTCTGCTAGAGAACTGACAAATATATTTTTTTTGGTGAATAAAAAAAATGGGACAATTTAATAAAAAAGCATTGCTGTTCTGCATGGTTCTTTTGCCTCAGATAGCAAGTGGTGAGATGAACCTTTCAGAAAAGAAAGATGTAGCTGTATATGTTGCTCAAAGTGATTCTTTGGCTGCATTCTTTGAAAAATTTTCAGCAAAATTGAATTATCCGATTGTTGTTAGCAAACAGGCTGCAAAGAAAAAAATTACTGGAGAGTTTAATTTATCTAATCCGGAGAAAATGTTAGAGAGTGTTTCATCTTTAGTCGGGTTAATTTGGTATAAAGATGGTAATGCATTATATATATATGATTCAAGTGAACTGATAAGTAAGGTTATTCTTCTTGAAAACATTTCTACGAATTATCTTGTTCGATATATGAAGGATGCGAATCTATATGATGATAGATATCCGATAAGAGGTAATTTTAATGAAAAAACATTTTACATATCGGGACCACCTGCTTTAGTTGAATTAATCGCTAATACTGCATCGCTACTTGACAGACAGGTATCTTCAATAGGGGCTGAAAAAGTTAATTTCGGTGTTATAAAATTGAAAAATACTTTTGTTAGCGATAGAACTTATGATTTACGGGGGAAAAGTATAGTCATTCCCGGAGTTGCTACAGTTGTTGAAAATTTACTAAACAACAATGTGTCTTCTAAAGATGGGAGCAAAAGAGCAGATCCTATGCCACCTTTTGGAGAAACCAAAAAAGCATTTGATACAATAGATGATTTATCACTTACAACAGTTGCAAATAATGCATTACTTGAGAATGTCTCAATCATTGCTTATCCAGAAACTAACTCTATCTTAGTGAAAGGAAATGATCAGCAGATACAGATTATCCGTGATATTGTAACACAACTGGATGTTGCTAAAAGGCATATCGAATTATCCTTATGGATAATCGACATCGATAAATCTGAACTAAATAATATAGGAGTTAATTGGCAAGGAACAGCTTCGTTTGGTGATACATTTAGCGCAACATTAAATGTAAGCCCATCCGCCTCAATTAGTACCTTGGATGGAAATAAATTTATTGCATCAGTAATGGCTCTAAATCAAAAGAAAAAAGCTAATGTTGTATCAAGACCGGTTATTTTGACACAAGAAAATATCCCAGCAGTATTTGATAATAACAGAACGTTTTATGTATCTTTGGTTGGTGAACGTAACTCTTCGCTAGAACATGTTACATATGGTACATTAATCAATGTGATACCTCGTTTTTCATCACATGGACAAATTGAAATGTCTTTAACCATTGAAGATGGAACGGGGAATAATAAACCAAGCTCTGTCTATAATAATGACAATGTATCAGTGCTTCCTGAGGTTGGAAGAACGAAAATAAGCACAATTGCAAGAGTACCTCAAGGTAAAAGCTTACTTATTGGTGGCTATACTCATGATACAGATTCTGATGAAGTAACATCTATACCATTGCTTTCATCGATTCCGGTTGTAGGTAATATATTTAGGTACAAGAAAAATAATGTCAGTAACATTGTTCGCGTGTTTTTAATACAACCGAGAGAAGTTAGTGAGTCTAATTATTATGACACTGAAAATTATAAACCTCTGTTGAATCAAAATGAAGTTATGGCTGCAACTACAGCAGCTAATAATTCTGCTGAAGGTGTGATATTAAATGATGACCAAGCACTAATTTCGTTTTTAGATAAATAAACTTCTTAATTGGTGACGTATGCTTGATATAAAAAATACAAGTGTTTTTAGTTCATCACTCATTAATAAGTCGCTCGCATCAACAACGGCTGAGTCTGCAGCTGGAGACGATGTAGCTGATGCTGAAGTCGATTCTGGTTTAGCCAGCAGTAAATTTATTGATGCTGCAGATGACATGGCTGCAATCCTTTCTTCTTTCAGAAATAGAAGAGAACTTGAAAAGATGAAGGGGGCAAATAGCGAAGGGCAAGAGCGTATCCTCGAAGGTGAAGATGATGAGATCGCTCAGCTTCTTTTTAGTTTAAAACAGTCTTTGAAAAATAAGCTCCCTCTTGATAGGTCTTTTATAGAGGAACTTAAGAGGCATTTCAAAGACCCAAGTGACCAGGTTCTCGTATTACGGGAATTGTTGAGCGAGAAAAATCTTTCAATAGATCAGATTGATGCATTAACATCATTTGTTAATGAAATTACATCTGGTAATGAGAAATTCATTAATGCAGGAATAAACTCAGCGATACAGGCTAAGTTATTTGGCAGTAAAATGAAGCTTGAACCACAGATGTTACGCGCATGTTATCGTGGTTTTGTTCTTGAGGATAAATCTTCCGCAAATCAGTACCTGGAATGGTTAGGTAACTTTGGTTTTGATAACAGACATACAATAGTCAATTTTGTGGAACAGTCTTTGATTGTTGATATGGATTCTGTCCAACCTAGCTGTAATTCCAACGAGTTTGGCGTCGTTTTATCAAAGTTACTCTCTATTAAGATGCTTCGCACTTCAGACATCATATTTATGAAGCGATTAGATTCATCAAGTCTTCTAAAAGATGGTGGGATGAATGCAGAACATTTGCTGCTTTCGTTATTGTATATTTTTCAATATCCAGCAGAGAGTGAAAATATTCTTACTTCTGTAGCAGAACACTCTAAAGGTGATTATAAGCCTTCTGTTCTGTTCCAAACGTATTTATCTTCGATAAGCGACAGTCCACATGATATATTTACCAATGAAAATGAAAGAAATATGGCCCTAGATATTCTGAGAGATCTTGTTACTAGCTCATATAAGAAAGAATTTTCACGTTAAAAGGACAAGCAAGTGATCCAGACATTTTTAAAAAATGTAAGTACAAAACCAGAGCTAATAATTCTAGTGCTTATGGTCATGATTATCGCGATGTTAATCATACCGTTACCCACATATCTTGTTGATTTTTTGATTGGACTTAATATAGTCCTGGCAATTCTTGTTTTTATGGGATCATTCTATATTGATAGAATCCTAAGTTTTTCAACCTTTCCCTCAGTATTACTTATAACGACGCTATTTAGACTTGCTTTATCAATTAGTACAAGCAGACTCATTTTAGTGGATGCAGATGCTGGGGAAATAATAACAACGTTTGGCCAGTTCGTGATAGGCGAAAGCTTGGCTGTGGGGTTTGTAATATTTTCTATTGTAACAGTTGTGCAGTTTATTGTTATTACGAAAGGGTCAGAAAGGGTTGCTGAAGTGGCTGCTCGTTTTTCGCTTGATGGTATGCCAGGCAAACAAATGAGCATTGATGCCGATCTGAAAGCAGGGATCATTGATGCGGCAGGTGCCAAAGAACGGCGTAGCGTTCTGGAGCGTGAAAGCCAACTCTATGGTTCATTTGATGGGGCTATGAAATTTATTAAAGGAGATGCGATAGCGGGTATCATCATTATTTTTGTTAACCTAATTGGGGGGATTTCTGTTGGCATGAGCCAGCATGGAATGTCGGTTTCAGGTGCGTTATCAACTTATACAATATTAACTATAGGTGACGGTTTAGTCTCTCAGATACCTGCATTATTAATATCAATAAGTGCTGGTTTTATCGTAACCAGAGTTAATGGTGAGAGTGATAATATGGGACGTAATATTATGTCCCAGATTTTTGGAAATCCATTTGTTTTAATAGTGACATCTGTCTTGGCCTTAGCAATTGGCATGTTGCCTGGATTTCCTTTTTTTGTTTTTTTCTTAATAGCTATTACATTAACAACATTATTTTATTACAAAAGAATCATTGTAAATAAAGACTCATCAACTGTACCTGATGGGGCTAATTTTAGTGGTTCATTTGATGTGGATAATTCTCAGGATTCGTCTTTGGCAATGATAGAAAACTTGGATTCTATTAGTTCAGAAACGGTTCCATTGATATTGCTTTTTTCTGAAGATGCTACTAAAGGTAATGATTTAGACAATTTAATTGAACGTGTAAGAAGTCAGTTCTTTATCGATTATGGCGTGCGCTTACCGACTATTCTCCATAGGGTAAATAATGATCTTAAAGAAAATGAAATTCTTCTTTTGATTAATGAAGTCAGGGCTGATAGTTATAATATCTACTTCAATAAATTTTGCATAACGGATAAGAATAGTGATGTCCAAGCTTTGGATATACCTGTAACTACATCTGTATATGATGATAGAGAAATCTCGTGGATTGATGTTTTATTTACAGAAAAACTTGCTAATATTGATGTTAAAGTGAAAAGTTCACAAGATGAATTTTATCATCAGTTGTCCCTTAGCTTGTTACACAATATAAATGAATTTTTCGGAATACAAGAAACTAAGAATATGATAGATCAGTTTGAAAATAGATATCCTGATCTTGTTAAAGAGGTACTTCGCCATGTGACAATACAACGAATTTCTGAAGTGTTACAGAGGTTATTGGCAGAGTGTATTTCTGTTAGAAACTTAAAACTTGTTATGGAATCTCTTGCACTTTGGGCTCCGAGAGAGAAAGACGTGATTACTTTGGTTGAACATGTTCGTTCATCTCTATCAAGGTATATTTGTAGCAAAATAGCGGTTGCCGGAGAAATAAAGGCGGTTATGCTATCAAGTTACATTGAAGATGCTATAAGAAAGGGAGTCAGACAAACTTCTGGAGGAGCTTTCTTAAACATGGACATTGAAGTTTCAGATGAGATAATGGAGACACTGGCACATGCCTTAAGTGAATTAAGGAGAGAGCAAAAAGATTTTGTTTTATTAGTATCTGTTGATATCCGGCGATTTGTGAAAAGGCTAATTGACAATAGATTTAGAAATTTAGCTGTTATTTCTTATGCAGAAATAGATGAAGTATATTCCGTTAATGTTATTAAAACTATTTAATGAGGTTGATTATGAGTAATATTGATTTGGTTCAATTGATTCGAGATAGTCTTTTTGCAATTGGATGTCCTCCTGGTATTATTTCAGACCTTGATAGTCATTCAGCAATTACAATATCGCTAGATGACATGCCAGCTATTAATATAGCAATGGTGGATAGCTCTGTCTGGTTGTGGGCTAATTTTGACCATCCAAGCGATCATCAGCTTCAGTCTTCTGCATATAATATCTTGAATTTGATGTTACAGGCATTTCCATATAGTATTAATGAGATTGTAGAAATGCATCGCTCTGATGAGTTCTTGCAACTAAGAGTAGTTATTAAGGATGATTTTGTTCACGATGGGATTGTTTTCGCTGAAGTTATGCATGAGTTTTATCAGCGTATGGAGATTTTAAATGGAGCTTTATAATTGATGAAGCAAATAAGATTTCTTACGCCGCTTTCATATCCAAATAAGATATCAGGGCCTATCCTTGAGGCTCGTCTCCAGGATATTTCAATTGGAGAGATTTGTAACATTCGTGCTAGTATTGACAGTAACGAAGTCATAGCAAGAGCTCAGGTTGTAGGATTTCATGATGAAAAAACTATACTAAGCCTTATTGGCAATTCACGTGGATTATCACGAAGAACTTTAATTAAACCGACAGCTCATTTTTTACATTCGCAAGTTGGCCACGGTTTATTAGGCGCTGTGGTTAATCCTTTAGGGGAGGTCACCGACAGGTTTTTATGTACTGACTATAAAGAAATTCTTCATCGGCCAGTTGATGCTTCTCCCCCTTTATACAACGAGAGAGCGGTGATAGAGGATCAGTTCTGTTCTGGAGTTAAAGTCATCGATTCATTGCTCACTTGTGGCGAAGGTCAACGAATGGGAATCTTTGCTTCGGCTGGTTGTGGTAAAACCTTCTTGATGAATATGCTGATTGAACATAGTGATGCAGATATTTGTGTCATCGGGTTAATTGGTGAACGAGGAAGGGAGGTGACAGAAATCGTTGATTATCTTAGAAATTCACCGAAAGGTAATAAATGCGTTCTTGTTTATGCGACTTCCGATTATTCTTCGGTCGATCGTTGTAACGCGGCTTATATTTCAACTACTATTGCGGAGTTTTTCAGATCTGAAGGATATAAGGTTGCACTCTTCATCGATTCATTAACAAGATATGCACGTGCCCTTCGTGATGTAGCTCTAGCTGCTGGAGAAGTTCCAGCCAGAAGAGGCTATCCTGTATCTGTTTTTGATAGTTTACCTCGGCTTCTTGAGCGGCCTGGTAAACTTAAATCAGGGGGATCAATAACAGCATTTTATACAGTTCTTATGGAGGATGAGGATTTTGCGGACCCATTAGCAGAAGAAGTTAGATCGATTTTAGATGGACATATTTATTTAAGTCGTAATCTGGCACAAAAAGGGCATTTTCCAGCGATAGATCCATTAAAAAGTATAAGTCGTGTTTTTAATCAGGTGGTGAGTGCTGAACATCGTGAGATTGCATCAAAATTTAGACTTTTGCTAAATGAAATAGAAGAATTGAAGACGATCATTGACTTCGGAGAGTACAAACCCGGAGAAAATGCTAAACAAGATTATGTTTATAATAAAATGGCAGAAGTCGATAAATTTTTAAAACAGGATTATCAAATTGGCTTCTCATATGATCAGACAATGGAACTTATAAATGAAGCACTTGGATAAGGCTCTAAAGATAAGAGATAAATATCAACGTTCAATAATATCAATTGAAACTAAGATATCAGTATGCCAAAAAAAAAAGTAGACTATGTGCTGAGGTCGATGCTTTAGAAAAAAAAGTGACATACTTTGAACAAATTGAACAAGAAACACAGCCCTGTGGGCTCACTAGTGTTAATCAGCTTTTCGACTTGAAACGTAAGATTGGTGTAATAAAGAAACATATTTTGCATTCTCAATCTGAGATTCTCATTTTGAGAAATGAAATTGAAAAGGTACAAAATGAAATCAATGAGTTTGTCACCTTAAAAAATGAATTTCTCCATAAAGAATGCAAAATATCTAAGCGTATAGTTCATATTAAAAGGGCGCATTATACCAGACAATTGATGTTCGATGATATATTATTGGAGGATATAAGACATGGCGTTAGAAAGTGTTAATTTGTTTTATGGAGATGTACAATATGCAGATGAAGGTTTAGATGAAGTAATATATAAGACTGTTGAATATGATATTTTGAAAAAAAAGAAAAAAATTGATATTCCACAGTACAATTCATTAATATATCATTTTTTTTCTCATGATAGGGCGCCTGAGACTCTTCCTAATGAAATCTGCTTTAATCTTTCAGCTAATAATAAACAGCCTAACCTTCGGGAAGGTACCATCTTATCTGGTTATTCTCAGGAGTTTAATGGTACGCGGTCTGCTACTAAGTCATCATATGGTATGATGAGTCTTATTAAGAGTGCAGAACAAAATTCCAGTGTTGAAATTATAGACAAAAAGACAGGTGTTGACACCTCTCCGCAGCCTGAAGATATAAATTCTAAGAATTATAAACAGACATGTGATAAAGCTCCTTTAAATAATCTTGTCAGTTATTCTAATTTAAACAATCTTCTGAAGAGTAGTGAAAATACTGGTAATGATGAGCTTTTTGATAAGATCGGTGGGGGGAACTCTCCATTACTTAGCACAGGAGAAAGTAAAGCAATTGAATTACATTTAGCAAAGAAGAACATTGAGACAGACAAGCAAAACTTGAACCTTAGAAATGAACCAAGCCCAGAAAATACTAAAACTTTATCGCCTAATAATGGAGAAATGACTTACCATTTTAAACAATGGGGTGGGGGGCATTATATAAATATATCAATGGATTCAACTGGATTTCTTCTGAAACCTTCTGACAATTATGTTGATAGTAAATTAGAATCATTATTAGGAAAGGATTCTGATGGAAATTATCTCTTTGATAGTCGCCAAGAAAACAAAGGAAATAACAATCGTTCAGCAAATGATGAGCAGAGTGAAGAAGAATGCTAAAACTTCGAAAATTCGATCTACATGAAAATTTACAAAAGTTATATGCTAAACAGTTATCTCATCGTTTCAATATTGAAACTTACGTAGCTCCTCCTCCGAAAGAAGGGGTTATGTCCTTGTCATCTACCGATGGTCATTGGATTATCTATATTGATACGTTTTCATGGTTGAAAAATTTATATCCAGAATTTTCTAAATTTGCTAAAAAAGATTCACTGTTAAGGCTTTCAAAAAGTATTTTTAGTGAATTAATTGATATGCTTATTATACCAGAATTATCTAGTGACATATCATTTTGCTTATCAGAAGATGAAGTTCCCTCTCTTGAGGGAAAACGTTTTTGCTGTTTCGAATCGGAAGTAGGTTTTGTTTTTATTAATCAAATGCCATTGTCACGTGCATCTGTTGAACTTAATTCGTTATTTCATACCGTTGAGTTTAGTTTAGGTTCTTCATATCTCAGTTTGGAATCTTTAAAAAAGATATCAATTGGAGATATTATAATTGTTCAAACACTTTGCAATTTAATTTTATGCAACCAAGAGAACATAGGAGACTATATTGTGAATGATAATAATGAAGTCCAAATGAATATTCATAGTGATTCAGATGAAATAGCTGAATCTCAGGATACATTATCCCCAGTTAAATTGTTGGAATATGACGATATAAACGTTAAGGTTGAGTTTCTTCTCGCTGAAAAAAGAATGACATTGAATGATCTTAAAAGATATGTTGGTGATGAAGTTTTTAAATTACCAGAAAATGTAGTTCAGGAAGTGAAGATAAAAGTTAATGGTTCTTTAGTTGGACGCGGTGAGCTTGTATCGATAGAAAATGGCTACGGTATTGAAGTTACATCATGGATGGTAAAGGAGACTGTTCATGCTGAGTGATGTGCCGCTTATAGCTACTCTTTCATTCTTTACATTATTACCATTTTTGATTGCTGCAGGAACTTGTTATATCAAATTTTCTATTGTTTTTGTAATGGTTAGAAATGCATTAGGTTTGCAGCAAGTCCCTTCAAATATGACATTGAATGGCATTGCATTGATTATGGCTTTATTTGTGATGAAGCCAGTTATTGAGGCTGGTTACTCAAATTATATTAATAGTTCTCGGAAATTTGATTCGATTTCTGATGTTATTACCTTTTCTGAGTCAGGGCTTACAGAATATAAGCAATATTTAAAAAAACATACTGACTTAGATCTGGCTCGCTTTTTCCAAAAATATGAGGAGCACAATGAATCTTCTAAAGATAATGATGAAAGAGAATACTCTATATTTTCCCTTTTGCCCGCATATGCGCTTAGTGAAATTAAGGATGCATTTAAAATAGGTTTTTACTTATATTTGCCATTTATAGTGGTTGATCTTGTTATATCCAGTATATTGCTTGCTCTTGGTATGATGATGATGAGTCCTATAACTATATCCGTTCCTGTTAAGTTAGTTTTATTTGTTGCTCTTGATGGTTGGGGACTCTTGTCGAAGGCTTTAATTGAACAGTATATGACAGTTATTTCTTAGAAAAGAGGTTTTTGTGTCTGATATTGTATATGTTGGTAATAAGGCACTGTACCTTATCCTTATTTTCTCTTTATGGCCCGTTGGCATTGCTACAATTATAGGTCTTACAATCGGATTGTTGCAAACAGTAACGCAATTACAAGAGCAGACTCTCCCGTTTGGTATAAAGCTAATCGGTGTTTCTATTTCTCTGCTTCTACTTTCTGGCTGGTATGGAGAGGTCTTGCTATCCTTTTGCCATGAAGTTATGTCGTTGATAAAGAGTGGCGCATAATGGATATTTCAAGTTTTGAAAATATTCACATTTTTATACTTTTCCTTATTTGTATTTTCGTTAGGTTAGCGCCATTATTTTTTTTCTTGCCTTTTTTTAATAATGGAGTGATAACCGGTGCTATTAGACTTCCTTTGATTTTTCTTGTGGCCGGGGGACTCCTGATTTCAGATAGCATCAATGTTGATGCTTTTAATATTGATGAGATATATATTTATTTGCTCAAAGAGGTAATTATTGGACTACTTCTTGCCTTCACGCTATCTCTTCCTTTTTTCATTTTTCATGCTATTGGTAGCATTATTGATAACCAGCGAGGAGCTACTCTCAGTAGTTCAATTGATCCTGCAAATGGTGTCGATACATCAGAATTAGCGAAGTATTTGAATCTTTTCTCAGCTGCTATTTTTATATATTGTGGAGGTATGGCTTTTATTTTAGAGTCTGTTAAGCTCTCTTACGAAATGTGTCCACTGTTTTCTCAGTGCATCTTTAGCATTTCCAATATACTGGATTATTTAAGATTATTGGTAACCCAGGCTGTTATTCTTGCCAGCCCAATTATGATTGTGTTATTACTTTCAGAAGTTTTACTTGGTGTGTTATCACGGTTTGCGCCACAAATGAATGCTTTTTCAGTATCGTTGACAATAAAAAGTATGTTAGCTATGTTTATTGTCTTTATCTGTTTTTCTGCAGTTTATATCCCAAAGGTTCAGAGTTTCATTGGTGAAAGAAGCTTTTTTATAAATTCGTTATTGCGATAATGATAATATGGCAAATAAAACAGAGAAGCCAACGCAAAAAAAACTTAAGGATGCTGCGAAAAAAGGGCAATCCTTCAAATTTAAAGATTTAACAACAGTTGTTATCCTTTTAGTGGGTACATTTACGATTACGTCATATTTTTCTTTAAATGATGTAATGCAGTTGTATCGGTATGTTGTATATAATGGTTTTGATGTCAACGAAGGTGTATTTTTTCGTGCTGCTTTATTTGTTTTCTTCAAGGTTATAGGGTTTGTTTTATTTTTTTGTATCATGGCCGCTATTTTGCCTACACTCTTACAAACCAAGTTTGTGCTAGCGACGAAGGCCATTAAAATTGATTTTAGTGTCTTGAATCCTGTTAAAGGATTCAAGAAAATATTTAGTATAAAAACCTTAAAAGAGTTATTTAAGAGTGTTTTTCTCTTGGTTGTTCTTTCTGCAACAGTATATCTTTTCTGGCTTCAGAATCGCAAGTTGGTTTTTTTACAGGTTTTTTCTGAAATCAACGGCTTATATGTTATATGGGGTACCCTTTTTAAGGACTTAATATTCTTTTTCCTTGGCTTTGCTATCATTATTTTGGTTTTAGATTTTGTTGTTGAGTTTCTTTTATATATCAAAGATATGATGATGGACAAGCAGGAAATAAAAAGGGAGTTTATAGAGCAAGAAGGTCATTTCGAAACAAAGGCTAGAAGGCGTGAACTACACTTTGAAATCCTTTCAGAACAAACAAAGTCCGATATACGTAGTTCTAAAATGTTAGTTATGAACCCTACGCATATAGCTATAGGTATCTATTTTAACCCTAAAATCGCACCGGCCCCTTTTATTTCTGTTGTAGAAACTAATCAGTGTGCGTTGGCTGCAAAAAAATATGCAACAGAAGTTGGTGTTCCTGTTATACGTGATATTAGGCTGGCAAGGAAGCTTTATAAAACACATTCTAAATATAGTTTTGTTGATCTTGAGCACTTGGATGAGGTTTTGCGCCTTATTATTTGGCTTGAGCAAGTTGAAAATACACATTAACAGCTAGAAGGTATGCTTTGCATGAGAGTGAATTTTTGTCAGACAATTGGTATTGATCCCTCAATTTTTGAAATTGAATCATCAATAATTAACACTGCTGCCAATGAAGTGGCTAAATCATTATCGTTTGTTAACAACAAAGATGTCATTTCCATTTTGTTGAGAAAAATATCCTCCGAGTGTTGTGCTGTGCGGAAGGATGCATATCGATGTGCTTTAGAGTTGGTTCTCGAAAAAACACCAGATGACCTATAAATTTTTGCGTCAGCTTTTATATGATGTTAATTGTTAAAATAATATAGTAATGCTATTTCGAATAGTAGATTAAATAACATCCATCATTATTATGAAGAATAAAAAAAGTCGGCTGCTTAGTGCCTTGATACTATTAGGTATTGATGAACAACGTTATAGTTCAAATAGTGTACAACGTTTATTATTGAGCATACGAACGTATGCGAAGTTTGTTAATGACTATGAGATTTTAAGAGAAAGTGAAAAATTGCTTTCGGAATATATTCCAGATGTTAAATATATTGCATTGGAACATAATAAATTCCTACCGAAGAAATACCTTCCTAAAAGAAAGAGAAGTTAATTCTTCCTTTACATAAAGGCGGGTTAGGCATAGCCTGTACAACAGATAAAATTAGCCACCTTTGGCTGGTATAAACACTCTATCGCGAACAGTGGGTTATCCTCTTCTTCCCGCGGTAATGTGTTCCTGGCTGATGGTGGCACTGTTATTTGTTCTCTGATGTATATCAACAAGCACGTGATATTTCTTTTGAATCGTTTTTTTAAAGTTTTGGTATTGCGTATTTCATATAATAAAAAATATTTTTACCCTTACCTGAGCACCCATTCCTATGAAGGGAAGACAGCAGATATTGCCTTATTTTGATTGTGTTTAAACTTAATCATAATAGGCAGGCATTTGTTATGGGTATTCTTTGGAGGGGGATCAGAGCCGCTTTCTATGCAGGTGGAATTTTAATTTTATCGAGGTTACAATGCTTCCCATACAAACACCTTATGCATCAGCAGCAAACATTTTTTGCACCGAGTCGATATCGGAATCTTCCCTCCATAAACAGTATATTTCTGAATGGACAGAATGGGCTGAAATTACCGTACCGGGAGAAAACAAGGAAGTCGCTCTTTCCCAGCTAAAACTATGTCTGGAGAATAATGAATGTTCGCTGGACTTATCCTGGTTAGGTTTGACATCACTTCCTATATTACCTCATCATGTAATTTCACTCAATATTGATAATAATGCGTTAACATCGTTGCCGCTGCTACCTCATTCCCTTGAAAGGCTCGAGGTCAATGCTAATAAACTGACGATGCTTCCTGAACTTCCGGGAACATTAAAAGTCCTTTGTGTGAGTAATAATCGTTTGTCCACGCTTCCTGAGTTGCCATTATCTCTTGAAGAAATTCATATTAACAGGAATAAGATAGTGACTCTCCCCGAACTGCCGCTATCACTCAAAAAACTTGATGTGACAGATAATTATCTGTCAGTCCTTCCTGAATTACCTGCATCGCTGGAAACTCTTAATTCTAACCATAATCAACTGACAGAACTCCCCAGACTTCCTGAATCTCTGGAATGTCTTAATGTATGTAATAATCGTCTGCTCACTATTCCTGAATTACCTGCATTGCTGGTGACTTTAGATACGAGTTATAACAAACTGACAAAGCTCCCTGAACTCCCCGCATCGCTGAAAAACCTTAGTGCAAGCCATAATCACTTGACAGGTCTCCCCAGACTATCTGAGTCACTGAAATCTCTTGATGTAGCTCATAATGAGCTGACCACTATTCCCGAGTTACCTGTATCGCTGGAAACTTTACGTACAAGCTATAACCAACTGGCAGTACTTCCAGGTCTACCTGAATTGCTGAAATCTCTTAATGTCGATCATAATCGTCTGTCGGCTCTCCCTAAATTACCCGCATCGCTGGAAAAAATTGATATATGCCAGAATCATCTGACAGAGCTACCTGAATTACCGATATCACTAAGAAGCTTTAATGCGTCCTTTAATCTGCTGGCCAGACTCCCAGGCCTGCCTGAATCACTGGAACATATTAATGTCCACTTTAATCACCTGACCACTCTACCCGAATTGCCTGCATCACTGAAAAAAATTGATGCGAGTGTAAATCATCTGGAAATACTGCCAGATTTCCCAGCAGAAAATAATCAAGGGAGGAGAATATTCTGGCTTCGTAATAATCAGATCACTCATATTCCGGAAAGCATCACTGGTCTCAATGAAATCAGCCTTGTCGACCTTGAAAGCAACCCTTTGTCAGGCCGTACCCTGCAGTCTCTGCAACAACTGATGTCCTCCCCGGACTACCATGGCCCCCAGATCCACTTTTCCATGAGCGACGGGCAGCAGCATACGCCAGTCCGTTCCCTCCCTGAAGCCGTGGCTGCATGGTTCCCGGAGTCCCTCCGGTCTGAGGTATCCCAGAGATGGGCGGCATTTACAGACGAAGAGAACGCAGCCACCTTCTCCGCCTTCCTCGACCGTCTTGCAGACACAGTGACGGCACGCAATGCCCCGGGATTCGCTCAGCAGGTGAGTGAATTTCTGGAAAAACTCAGCATGTCTGAAGCACTCCGCCAGCAGTGTTTTGCCGTTGCCGCCGATGCGACGCGGAGCTGTGAAGACCGTGTGGCCCTGACGTGGAATAACCTGCAGAAAACGTACCGTGTTCATCAGGCTTCGGAAGGGGAATTCGACAGCGACCTGACAGGACTGCTCAGCCTTGGCCGTGAAATGTACCGTCTGGAAGTGCTGGAAGAAATAGCCCGGGAGAAAGTCAGAACGCTGCATTTTGTGGATGAGATAGAAGTCAGTCTTGCTTTCCAGACGATGCTGGCGGAGAAACTGGAGCTCAGCACCGCGGTGCGTGAAATGCGGTTCTACGGGGTATCCGGAGTGACAGAGGATGACCTGAGTAGCGCGCTTGTGCGCGTCCTCAGCCGTGAGGAGAGAGAATTTGCGGAGTGGTTTGCGCGGTGGTCTCCGTGGCATGCAGTACTGAAACGAACGGAAGCAGAGCGCTGGGCGCGGGCGGAGGAGAAGAAGTATGAGATGCTGGAGAGGAAATATCCTCAGCGGCTGGCAGAGCGGCTTTCGGCGCTGGATCTGAGCGGTGATGGGGATGCGGAAAGGGAGGCCGGAGTGCGTGTAATGGAGGAGATAGAAACGGAGATTTACCGTCAGCTGACAGAAGAGGTGTCAGGGGAGCGGTTAGCTGAAAACAGGGCGCGTTGATATGATGACTAATAGCAGCTAACCCGTATTAGCGGAGTAATCAGGAAAAGGCAGCCCCAGTCATAGCCTTCCCGGCTGCGATGTGACAGGGCTGCAGCTTTTTGGGGCGGCCCCTGTTGTCAGTTCGGAAAAATATCGTCAGCAACTTCCCTTAATATAGCGAGAATGATCAATTGGTTATCTCACAAACAAGGGGGTGGTGAAAAATTTGAGGTTTGGGAAAACTGTATGAAATATAAGAATGGAGCAGTGCCTGTATGTTTACAAACTATTTCCCCCTTGAGAAGACGTGCATGCTTGTTATTTCAATATGCTGTGTTATTTAAGTGCATGGGATAATTTATCTTTGTTTAGCCAAAGGGATGTTTTTAAAGCGTGAAATGCGGTTGTATTGATATGATAAAATACTGACATTTCAACCTTTGTTTTTCAGTGGTTGACCCGGATTGAAATTTAGAGCTATTATACTTAAATAGTCATTTTCTTTTTTGCAACAAATAACGTTCAAAATACAGTGCCTTATATTTACAAATGTGCATCATAAGCAAATGCCCACTCCGGGGGGGGGATATATGATAACAATCGTAACCGTTAAATGGTTTGATAAGAAAATAATTATAACAAAAGGCACGCTTGGAATTTATTTTTTAATGCTAAGTACGCTTTTCACCCTGAAATCCCCCGGCACTTTTCCTTGTTGTTGACATTTTAAATGTACTGAAATAATAATTTTATGCCGTTTTTATCATTGACAAATCACAGAGGATTAGTAAAATGATATCCAGTCATGTTTCCATCTCAGTTCTCCGTGAAAAAATCAAGGAGTATTAGCAATACTTCCAATCAATGTATAATTAATACTGCTAAAAATAATGAAACGAACTCAATTTCTAATATAAAAAATGAAACATTAGCTCCTCAGTTTTACCCCCTAATAAAGGTACCTATGTCGATCTTTGATGGTAAATTTATTTACCTTACACATGGTACATTTCTGGATAATCTCGAAAGTATTATGACAAAAGGCTTAGATCCATCCATGGGAGGAAGAGGGCATCTTGGTGCTGCAAGTTATGAAGGTTTTTTAAGTTCTGATGCGTATGGATTAATGAAGTACTCCACGGATCCTAATATATCACTTAAATATGCAATGGGACCTGCAGCTAATATGGGTAAAATAGGTGTCCAGTTGCAAATAAGGATTGACGCGGATAGTTTTGTTAATAAATTTAATAACGCTTCTGTCAAGGGTGATCCCAATCCTTTTTGGAGGGAAGAGAGAGGTGGTGAAAATAATGCTCCATGTGGATCTTCAACAGTGTATTTAAATTCCTGGCTTCCCAAGTTGCCTAAAAATGAGACGGGAAAAGGCATCTGGTCTCTTGAGACTAATATTCCTGTTAAGCCCTGTGATATAAGAGTTATAGGTGTTGCAATACCGCCTGGTGAGGAGCTAAATATAGATTTAGTAACTTCTTATTTAGAATTTAAATAAGATAAGTAATGAAGGCGCTAAGGGCTTTTATCCGAATATTTGTGCAGGCTGGATCTTACTGAAAAAGGTTCGGAATTTTATCGGAGTTATCACTACATTTCCCCTGAAGTAAGTATGAAGTAGGAAAAGTTTTGCGGTATTTCCGTAGCTATTTATAACATCAAATTAATGGAGTTTTTGATGTTGTTCATATATCTTAATTGAGATATTAATCATCATAAAAATCAGGTGGTGATTGGTAGTGAAATAAATATCAACCTAACAAATATTCAATTTTATTTATAATGAACAGAAAATTTAAATATAAGAAATCGCTTTTAGCGGCTATTTTAAGCTCAACGCTGCTAGCCGGTTGTGATAGTGGAGGTTCAGGAACGTCCACCATTATGCCGCCTGTTGATTCTGGAGCAGGGGATTTACCGGACGTAAAACCCGCTCCAACACCGAATCCGGAACCGCTTCCTGATCCAGAGCCGATACCAAATCCGAAACCAATTCCAGAGCCAACACCAAATCCGGAACCGATTCCTGATCCAGAGCCATCACCAATGCCGGAGCCAGAACCTGTTCCTACGAAAACGGGTTATCTGACGCTGGGTGGAAGCCTGCGAGTCACTGGCGCTACTTGTAATAGTGAATCCAGCGACGGTTTTACCTTCACGCCTGGTGACACCATCAGTTGTATGGTTGGCAGTACGACAGTCGCGACATTCGATACCTTACCAGAAGCCGCACGTAGCCTGCGTTCAGTTGAAAAAGTATCGTTTAACCTGGAGGACGCACTGGAACTGGCGGGGGCTGAAAATAAGAAAAACAATGCGATCTCACTGGTGACATCCAGCAACAGTTGTCCGGCTGATACAGAGCGACTTTGTTTGATCTTCTCGTCAGTGCTCGATCGCGCGCGCTTTGAAAAGCTGTATAAGAAAATTGACTTGGCTGAAGGCGATTTCAGCAAGCTGGTGAATGAAGAGGTGGAAAATAATGCCGCGACCAATAAAGCCCCATCAACTCATACCTCATCGGTAGTGCCTGTTACGACACCGGGAGCTAAACCGGATTTGAACGCTTCCTTTGTGTCAGCTAACGCAGAACAGTTTTATCAGTATCAGCCCACTGAAATCATTCTCTCCGAAGGTAAACTGCTGGATAGTCAGAGAAATGGTGTTGCTGGCGTCAACTACTACACCAATTCTGGCCGTGGTGTAACCGGAGACAACGGTGAGTTCTCCTTTAGCTGGGGGGAAACCATCACCTTTGGTATCGACACCTTTGAATTGGGCTCAGTACGCGGTAATAAGTCGACCATTACGTTGACGGAGTTGGGGGACGAAGTTCGCGGGGCTAATATCGATCAACTGATTCACCGATATTCGAAAGCCGGACAAAATAATACTCGTGTAGTTCCGGAGGATGTGCGCAAGGTCTTTGCCGAATATCCCAACGTGATCAACGAGATTATCAACCTCTCGTTATCCAATGGCGCGACGCTGGGTAACGGTGATCAAGTTGTTACGTTACCAAACGCATTTATCGAACAATTAAATACGGGTCAGGCAAAAGAAATTGATAATGCAATCTGTGCGAAAACCGATGGTTGTAACCTGGCTCGCTGGTTCTCTCTGACGACGCGTAATGTTAATGAAGGACAGATCCAAAGCATAATCAATAAGTTGTGGGGCGTGGATACGAACTATAAATCTGTTAGCAAGTTCCATGTATTCCATGACTCAACCAACTTCTATGGCAGCACCGGTAGTGCGCGGGGCCAGGCAGTGGTGAATATCTCCAATGCAGCGTACCCTGTGATGATGGCGCGTAATGATAAAAACTACTGGCTGGCCTTCGGCGAGAAACGTGCCTGGGATAAAAATGAGCTGGCGTACATTACGGAAGCGCCATCTCTTGTTGAACCTGAAAACGTTACGCGTGATACGGCGACCTTCAACCTGCCGTTTATCTCGCTGGGGCAAGTCGGCGATGGCAAGCTGATGGTTATCGGTAACCCACACTACAACAGCATCCTGCGTTGCCCGAACGGTTACAGCTGGAACGGGGGCGTTAATAAAGACGGGCAGTGTACGCTCAACAGCGACCCGGATGACATGAAGAACTTCATGGAGAACGTGCTGCGCTATCTGTCAAATGAACTCTGGCTGCCTGATACCAAGAGCACAATGACCGTGGGGACGAATCTGGAAAACGTTTATTTCAAAAAAGCTGGTCAGGTATTGGGAAATCGCGCACCGTTTGCTTTCCATGAGGATTTTGCCGGGATCACGGTTAAACCGTTGACCAGTTATGGCAATCTGAATCCTGATGAAGTTCCTCTGTTAATCCTCAATGGCTTTGAGTATGTGACTCAATGGTCAGGTGATCCCTATGCGATACCACTGCGTGCCGACACCAGCAAGCCGAAGTTGACTCAGCAGGATGTGACCGACCTGATTGCCTATCTGAACAAAGGTGGATCGGTGCTGATCATGGAAAACGTGATGAGCAATCTTAAGGAAGAGAGCGCGTCTGGCTTTGTGCGCCTGCTTGATGCTGCAGGCCTGTCAATGGCACTCAACAAGTCGGTGGTAAATACCGATCCTCAGGGTAACCCGAACCGTGTTCGTCAGCAGCGTGCAACGGGCATTTGGGTGTATGAGCGTTATCCAGTCGTAGAAGGTGCGCTGCCATATACTATTGATCCTAAAACAGGAGAGGTTACATGGAAATATCAGACTGATAACAAGCCTGATAAGAAACCGAACTTGGAAGTTGCCAGCTGGCTGGAGGATGTAGATGGCAAACAGGAAACTCGTTATGCCTTTATTGATGAAGCCGATCACAAAACGTCCGAGTCGCTGGCCGCTGCGAAGAAGAAAATTCTGGACGCGTTTCCGGGATTACAGGAGTGTAAAGACTCGACTTACCATTACGAGATCAACTGTCTGGAATACCGTCCTGGCACGGGCGTTCCAGTAACGGGGGCCATGTATGTTCCGCAGTATACGCAACTGAATCTTAGCGCTGACACTGCGAAGGCGATGCTGCAGGCAGCGGATTTGGGCACCAACATTCAGCGCCTGTATCAACATGAGCTCTATTTCCGGACCAAAGGTCGTCAGGGCGAGCGTCTTAGTAGTGTAGATCTGGATCGTTTGTACCAGAACATGTCGGTCTGGCTGTGGAATGACACTGCCTATCGTTACGAAAGCGACAAAGATGATGAGCTGGGCTTTAAAACATTTACTGAGTTCCTGAACTGCTATACCAATAATGCCTATACCGGCGGCACGCAGTGCTCAGCAGATCTGAAACAGTCGCTGGTCGATAATAAGATGATTTACGGTGAAGGCAATAAAGTTGGCATGATGAACCCGAGCTACCCGCTCAACTATATGGAAAAACCGCTAACGCGCCTGATGCTGGGCCGTTCCTGGTGGGATCTGAACATCAAGGTTGATGTTGAGAAGTACCCTGGAGCGGTATCTGTAGGAGGAGAAGAGGTTACTGAAACCATCAGCCTGTACTCGAATCCGACCAAATGGTTTGCGGGTAACATGCAGTCAACCGGCCTGTGGGCACCGGCTCAGCAGGACGTTACCATTAAGTCTTCGGCGTCAGTCCCAGTGACTGTTACCGTGGCGTTGGCTGATGACCTGACCGGACGTGAGAAGCATGAAGTTGCGCTGAACCGTCCGCCAAGAGTCACTAAAACCTATTCTCTGGCGGCTAACGGTGAATTGACGTTCAAGGTGCCTTACGGCGGTCTGATTTATATCAAGGGTAATAGTTCTACCAATGAATCTGCCAGCTTCACCTTTACCGGTGTAGTAAAAGCGCCGTTCTATAAAGACGGTAAGTGGCAACACGATCTGAACTCACCGGCTCCGCTGGGTGAGCTGGAATCAGGCGCTTTCGTCTATACCACGCCGAAGAAGAACCTGAACGCCAGCAATTACATTGGCGGTCTGGAGCAATTCAGCAAAGATCTGGATACCTTTGCCAGCTCAATGAATGACTTCTATGGCCGTAATGACGAAAACGGTAACCACCGGATGTTTACCTATGAAGCATTGACGGGGCACAAACACCGTTTCACCAACGATGTGCAGATCTCTATTGGTGCTGCGCACTCTGGTTATCCGGTGATGAACAGCAGCTTCTCGCCGAACAGCACCACGCTGCCGACGACGCCGCTGAATGACTGGTTGATCTGGCATGAAGTAGGGCACAACGCCGCTGAAACGCCGCTGACTGTACCGGGTGCCACTGAAGTGGCGAACAACGTGCTGGCGCTGTACATGCAGGATCGTTATCTCGGCAAGATGAACCGTGTCGCTGAAGGTATTACCGTTGCGCCGGAGTATCTGGATGAGAGCAATGGCCAGGCATGGGCACGCGGCGGTGCGGGGGACCGCCTGCTGATGTACGCACAACTGAAGGAGTGGGCAGAGAAAAACTTTGATATCAAGCAGTGGTATCCAGAAGGTACGACTCTGCCAGCGTTCTACAGCGAGCGTGAAGGGATGAAAGGCTGGAACCTGTTCCAGTTGATGCACCGTAAAGCGCGCGGCGATGAGGTTGGCAAAACCCGGTTTGGCGACAAGAATTACTGTGCCGAATCCAACGGTAACGCTGCTGATACGCTAATGCTGTGCGCCTCCTGGGTCGCCCAGAAGGATCTTTCGGAGTTCTTTAAGAAATGGAATCCGGGCGCGAATGCTTACCAGCTTCCTGGGGCGACGGAGATGAGCTTTGAGGGCGGTGTGAGCCAGTCGGCTTACAGCACGCTCGCGGCGCTGCACCTGCCGAAACCGCAGCAAGGACCGGAAGCCATTAACAAGGTTACCGAGCATAAGATGTCTGCCGAGTAAGCCTGTAGGCCGGATAAGGCGTTCACGCGCATCCGGCATGAAATAAGGCGCACCGGGTTAACACATTTTCCCGATGCGCCAGCTTATTGGGCCTGGAGGGAAGGCCGCTATTAATAGCACTGGCAGAAACCTGTAGGCCGGATAAGGCGTTCACGCCAAATTCAGCAAGTTACAACAAATAACCTTTAATCATGCTTTTTTATGTTTTTCAGCAATACCCTGCGGCGATGCCCATACTGGCAATCGTCGGAGGATTGATCATCGGCAGTTTTTTGAATGTGGTAATTTGGCGTTACCCTATCATGCTTCGCCAACAAATGGCGGAGTTTCAGGGCGAAACGCAGAATGCGCAGCCAAAAATAAGCCTTGCACTGCCGCGTTCGTACTGTCCGCATTGCCAGCAGACCATTCGCGTTCGTGACAACATTCCACTCCTCTCCTGGCTGATACTCAAAGGGCGCTGCCGTGACTGTCAGGCTAAAATCAGCAAGCGTTATCCGCTGGTTGAGTTATTGACGGCACTCGCTTTTTTTCTGGCGAGTCTGGTCTGGCCGGAAGGTGGATGGGGACTGGCGGTGATGATATTATCTGCCTGGCTGATTGCTGCGAGCATCATCGACCTTGATAACCAATGGCTGCCCGATGTCTTTACTCAGGGCGTATTGTGGACAGGACTGATTGCGGCATGGGCGCAGCTGAGTCCGCTCACGCTACAAGACGCAGTTACCGGTGTACTGGTGGGGTTTGTCTCCTTTTACTCGCTGCGCTGGCTGGCCGGAATAATTCTGCGTAAAGAAGCATTAGGCATGGGCGATGTATTATTGTTCGCAGCTTTAGGCAGTTGGGTGGGGGCGTTGTCGTTGCCTAATGTCGCTTTAATCGCATCATGCTGCGGCCTGATATATGCCGTTTTTACAAAAAAAGGATCAACTACGCTGCCTTTTGGACCGTGTTTAAGTCTGGGCGGTATAGTAATAATTTATCTACAGGCATTGCTTTAATTATAACTACGTCATTATTGAAGTGACATTTTAACTTTTATTAATAACCTTAGAGATTATTAACCATGTCGATAAAACAGATGCCGAAGCAGGTATTAATATCGCTATTATTGAGCGTTACAGGATTATTAAGTGGATGCGCAAACCATAATGAAAACGCCAGTTTACTGGCAAAAAAACAGGCGCAAAATATCAGTCAAAACCTGCCGATTAAATCTGCGGGATATACCCTGGTGCTGGCACAAAGTAGCGGCACGACGGTAAAAATGACCATTGTCAGCGAAGCGGGTATCCAGACCACGCAGGCGCCTGACGTCTTTTTAACCAGCTACCAACGACAAATGTGCGCTGACCCAACGGTGAAATTAATGATCACCGAGGGCATTAATTACAGCATAGCTATTAATGATACACGCACAGGCAACCAGTATCAGCGGAAACTGGATCGTACCACCTGTGGAATAGACAAAGCATAACGTCGGGTATAGATAAATTGGCGCGGGTTGTTTTTCGTGATGCACGAATTTATTTCATTCAATGGCTGACAAAAATTTTTCAAACTCTTAGCCAGGGGCAATATTTTAATAAAGAAAAAAAGCAACTGCGGAAAATTATTCGCGGGATATTCTGGCTGATGATGATTATTATTTCCACAAAAATGGCGTATTCATTATGGCGCTATATTTCCTTTTCTGAAGAATATACGGCGGTTTCCTCATCGGTGAATAAACTGACCCGTGTGGATGCAAAAACGTTCGATAAAAAAGACGTGAAAATAATCAGCCAGCAAAACTGGTTTGGCAAATATCAGCCTGTTGCTGTACCAGTAAAACAACCCGAACCTGTACCGGTGGAGGAAACTCGTCTCAACGTGGTACTGCGCGGGATCGCCTTTGGCGCCAGACCCGGCGCAGTCATTGAAGAAAGCGGCAAACAGCAAGTCTATTTGCGGGGCGAAACGTTGGGCTCTCACAACGCGGTGATTGAGGAAATCAATCGCGACCATGTGATGCTGCGTTATCAGGGAAAAATAGAGCGCCTGAGTCTGGCTGAAGAGGAACGTTCCGCCGTTGCTGTGACCAACAAAAAAGCCGCCAGTGACGAAGCAAAGCAAGCTGTTGTTGAACCAATTGCCAGTGCGCCAGTTGAGATCCCGTCAGCCGTGCGTCAGGCACTGGCGAAAGATCCGCAGAAAATTTTTAACTATATCCAGCTTACGCCTGTGCGTAAGGAGGGGATTGTCGGCTATGCAGTGAAACCGGGGGCAGATCGTTCTCTGTTCGATGCCAGCGGTTTCAGGGAAGGCGATATCGCCATTGCGCTAAATCAGCAGGATTTCACTGATCCACGAGCAATGATTGCTCTGATGCGGCAGTTACCCTCAATGGATTCCATTCAACTCACGGTTTTACGCAAGGATGCGCGCTACGACATTTCCATCGCGCTGCGCTAACCGCATTTAATCCAGGAGAATCATTCATCGTGTTTTGGCGTGATATTACGTTGTCGGTTTGGCGTAAAAAGACAACTGGCCTCAAAACAAAAAAGCGTTTACTGCCGCTGGTGCTGGCAGCGGCATTATGTAGTTCACCGGTCTGGGCGGAAGAAGCCACCTTCACCGCCAATTTTAAAGATACCGACCTGAAATCATTTATCGAAACCGTCGGTGCTAACCTCAATAAAACCATCATTATGGGGCCGGGCGTACAGGGGAAAGTGAGTATTCGCACCATGACTCCGCTCAATGAACGCCAGTATTACCAGCTATTCCTTAACCTGCTGGAAGCGCAGGGATATGCCATCGTACCGATGGAAAATGACGTGTTGAAGGTGGTGAAATCCAGTGCCGCAAAAGTCGAGCCGCTGCCGTTGGTCGGTGAAGGCAGCGACAACTACGCGGGCGATGAAATGGTCACCAAAGTGGTGCCGGTACGCAATGTGTCGGTACGCGAACTGGCGCCAATTCTGCGCCAGATGATCGACAGCGCGGGTTCAGGCAACGTCGTTAATTACGATCCCTCCAACGTAATTATGCTCACCGGACGTGCCTCAGTCGTGGAGCGCCTGACGGAAGTGATCCAGCGCGTGGATCACGCGGGAAATCGCACCGAAGAGGTGATCCCGCTGGATAACGCCTCGGCCTCGGAAATTGCTCGCGTGCTGGAAAGTCTGGCTAAAAATAGCGGCGAGAACCAGCCAGCAACGCTGAAATCTCAAATTGTCGCCGACGAACGCACCAACAGTGTAATTGTCAGTGGTGACCCCGCCACGCGAGACAAAATGCGCCGCCTGATCCGTCGCCTGGATTCAGAAATGGAGCGCAGCGGCAACAGCCAGGTATTCTACCTCAAATACAGCAAAGCCGAAGATCTGGTCGATGTGTTGAAACAGGTCAGCGGCACGCTCACGGCGGCTAAAGAAGAGGCAGAAGGTACGGCGGGTAGCGGGCGTGAGGTCGTTTCCATTGCTGCCAGCAAACACAGTAATGCCCTGATTGTTACTGCGCCGCAGGACATCATGCAGTCGCTGCAAAGCGTGATTGAACAACTGGATATTCGCCGTGCTCAGGTGCATGTTGAGGCCTTGATCGTGGAAGTTGCCGAAGGCAGTAATATCAACTTCGGCGTGCAGTGGGCGTCGAAAGATGCCGGATTAATGCAGTTTGCCAACGGTACGCAGATCCCTATCGGCACGCTGGGGGCAGCCATTTCTCAGGCGAAACCGCAGAAAGGTTCCACGGTGATCAGTGAAAACGGTGCCACCACCATTAACCCGGATACCAACGGCGATCTCTCCACGCTCGCACAGCTTCTTTCTGGCTTTAGCGGTACGGCGGTTGGCGTGGTGAAAGGCGACTGGATGGGGCTGGTACAGGCGGTTAAAAACGACTCCAGCTCTAACGTGCTCTCCACACCGAGCATCACCACGCTGGACAACCAGGAAGCCTTCTTCATGGTGGGCCAGGACGTTCCGGTATTAACCGGCTCTACCGTTGGCTCCAATAACAGCAATCCTTTCAACACGGTAGAGAGGAAAAAAGTCGGCATCATGCTGAAAGTCACGCCGCAGATTAACGAAGGTAACGCGGTACAGATGGTGATTGAGCAGGAAGTCTCGAAGGTGGAAGGACAGACCGGCCTCGACGTCGTGTTTGGTGAGCGTAAACTGAAAACCACCGTGCTGGCTAACGATGGCGAGTTGATTGTACTTGGCGGTCTGATGGACGATCAGGCGGGAGAAAGCGTGGCAAAAGTGCCGCTGCTGGGCGATATCCCGTTGATTGGTAACCTGTTTAAATCGACGGCGGACAAAAAAGAAAAACGTAACCTGATGGTGTTTATCCGTCCGACCATCCTGCGTGACGGAATGGCGGCAGACGGCGTGTCGCAGCGCAAATATAACTATATCCGCGCTGAGCAGATCTATCGCGATGAGCAAGGCTTAAGCCTGATGCCGCACACCGCGCAGCCGGTACTGCCAGCGCAAAACCAGGCATTGCCGCCGGAAGTACGCGCGTTCCTTAATGCCGGGAGAACGCGTTAATGGTGCCTGTAGCACAGGAAACCACCGCTAACACCGTGCGTCTGCCCTACAGTTTCAGCCGGCGGTTCAGTCTGGTGGCATGGTGTGAAGACGCGCTGGCGATCCTTCATGTTCATCCGCTGTCGCTCTCTGTCCTGCAGGAGCTACAGCGGGGGCTGAACGCGCCTTTTACGCTGCGGCAAATCGACGAGGCCGAATTTGAACAGCGGATGAATGCGGTCTGGCAGCGGGACTCTTCCGAGGCTCGCCAGTTGATGGAAGATCTCGGTTCTGCTGAGGGCTTTTTTACCCTCGCAGAAGAACTGCCGGAAACGGAAGATCTGCTGGAAAGTGATGACGATGCGCCGATCATCAAACTGATCAACGCCATGCTGACAGAGGCGATTAAAGAAGGCGCGTCGGATATCCACATCGAGACGTTTGAAAAGAGTCTGGTGATCCGTTTTCGCGTTGACGGCACATTACATGAAATGCTGCGCCCCGGGCGCAAACTGGCCTCGCTGCTGGTATCGCGTATCAAGGTGATGGCGCGGCTGGATATCGCCGAAAAGCGCGTGCCGCAGGATGGACGCATTGCGCTGCTGCTGGGCGGTCGGGCGATTGATGTGCGCGTCTCCACCATGCCATCCGCCTGGGGCGAGCGCGTGGTACTGCGACTGCTGGACAAAAACCAGGCCAGCCTGACGCTGGAGCGTCTGGGGCTGAGTCATGAACTGAGCGCGCAGTTGTGCCAGTTATTGCATAAACCGCACGGCATCTTTCTGGTGACGGGGCCGACAGGTTCCGGCAAAAGCACCACGCTGTACGCTGGGTTGCAGGAGCTGAACAACCACTCGCGCAACATTCTCACGGTTGAAGACCCCATCGAATACATGATTGAAGGGATCGGTCAGACGCAGGTTAACACCCGCGTCGGTATGACCTTCGCCCGTGGCCTGCGTGCGATTTTGCGTCAGGACCCGGATGTGGTGATGGTCGGTGAAATCCGCGATACCGAAACCGCAGAAATCGCAGTCCAGGCATCGCTTACAGGGCACCTGGTTCTTTCCACGCTGCATACCAACACGGCGGTGGGGGCGATCACGCGTCTGCAGGATATGGGCGTCGAGCCTTTCCTGCTCTCTTCCAGTCTGACGGGCGTGATGGCGCAGCGACTGGTTCGCACGCTGTGCCCTGACTGCCGCCAGCCCGCGCCTGCAACTGACGAAGAAAAACGCCTGCTGGGAATTACCGACGCGCGTACCGTCACTCTGTACCATCCGCAGGGATGCCCCGCCTGTAATCACAAAGGTTTTCGCGGACGTACCGCCATCCATGAGCTGATCGTGGTGGATGCCACATTGCGTGATTTGATCCACCGTCAGGCCGGAGAACTGGAGCTGGAACGTTATGTCCGGCAACACTCTTCGGGCATCCGCAGCAACGGCATTGAGAAAGTACTTGCCGGTGAAACCTCTCTCGATGAAGTTCTGCGGGTCACAATGGAGGCGTAATGGCACTGTTTTACTATCAGGCGCTACAACGTAATGGTCGCAAAACCAAAGGCATGATTGAGGCGGATTCCGCGCGTCATGCCCGTCAGTTGTTACGCGGTAAAGATCTTATACCTGTGCACATTGAAGCACGGCTAAATGCTTCGACAGGGGGGATGTTGCCGCGTCGGCGGCACGCACATCGTCGCGTGGCGGCGGCAGATCTGGCGCTGTTCACTCGCCAGCTGGCAACGTTAGTACAGGCAGCAATGCCGCTGGAAACCTGCTTACAGGCGGTCAGTGAGCAAAGTGAAAAGCTGCATGTAAAAAGCCTCGGGATGGCGCTGCGCAGCCGGATTCAGGAAGGTTATACCCTGTCAGATAGCCTGCGCGAACATCCCAGAATCTTTGATTCCCTGTTTTGTTCGATGGTCGCTGCCGGAGAAAAATCCGGATATCTCGCCGTGGTGCTCAATCGCCTGGCAGATTACACCGAACAGCGGCAGCGTCTGAAATCACGCCTGCTTCAGGCCATGCTCTACCCGCTAGTGCTGTTGGTAGTGGCAACGGGCGTGGTCACTATTTTGCTGACGGCGGTGGTGCCGAAAATCATCGAACAGTTTGATCATCTCGGACACGTGCTACCTGCCTCCACTCGCACGCTCATCGCCATGAGCGATGCGTTACAGGCCAGCGGCGTTTACTGGCTGGCGGGATTGCTTGGGCTTCTGGTGTTGGGGCAACGGCTACTCAAAAATCCTGCGATACGCCTGCGCTGGGATAAAATCCTGCTGCGCCTGCCCGTGACGGGACGGGTCGCTCGCGGGCTGAATACGGCGCGCTTTTCCCGCACTTTAAGCATCCTCACCGCCAGCAGTGTTCCGCTACTGGAAGGCATTCAGACCGCTGCCGCTGTGTCGGCAAATCGTTATGTCGAGCAACAACTGTTGCGGGCGGCAGATCGCGTTCGCGAAGGAAGCAGTCTGCGCGCTGCGCTGGCAGATCTGCGTCTGTTCCCATCGATGATGCTGTACATGATCGCCTCCGGTGAACAGAGCGGCGAACTGGAAACAATGCTTGAGCAGGCAGCGGTCAACCAGGAACGGGAGTTTGATACTCAGGTAGGGCTGGCGTTAGGGCTATTTGAACCGGCACTGGTGGTGGTGATGGCGGGCGTGGTGCTGTTTATCATCATCGCAATCCTCGAGCCAATGCTGCAACTGAACAATATGGTTGGAATGTAATTTACGGAGTTATCACATGAATTCGTTATCCCTCACGCAAAAAACACGTGCAGGCTTTACCCTACTGGAAGTGATGGTGGTGATTGTTATTCTTGGCGTTCTGGCAAGCCTTGTCGTGCCTAACTTATTGGGTAACAAAGAGAAAGCGGAACGGCAGAAAGTCATTAGCGATATCGTAGCGCTGGAAAATGCACTGGATATGTACCGACTGGATAACGGGCGTTATCCGACTACTGAACAGGGACTTGAGGCGTTGATCCGGCAACCGGCCAATATGGCTGATTCCCGCAATTATCGTACCGGTGGGTACATCAAGCGACTGCCAAAAGATCCGTGGGGCAATGATTATCAGTATCTCAGTCCGGGTGAAAAAGGGATGTTTGATGTTTACACCTTAGGGGCGGATGGTCAGGAAAACGGAGAAGGGGCTGCCGCAGATATCGGTAACTGGAATTTACAGGAGTTTCAGTAATCAGTGCCTGGACGCGGATTCACTCTTCTGGAAATCATGCTGGTGATTTTCCTGATCGGCCTTGCCAGTGCAGGCGTGGTACAGACTTTTGCGACCGATTCTGAATCGCCTGCGAAAAAAGCGGCGCAGGATTTTCTGACTCGCTTTGCGCAGTTTAAGGACAAGGCAGTGATCGAAGGGCAAACACTCGGTGTGCTAATCGACCCGCCCGGCTACCAGTTTATGCAGCGTCGCCAGGGGCAGTGGTTGCCCGTATCTGCGACCCGATTATCGGCACAGGTTACGGTGCCGAAGCAGGTGCAGATGCTGTTACAACACGGAAGTGATATCTGGCATAAGGAGTATGCGCTGGAGCTGCAACGTCGCCGCCTTACACTGCACGATATTGAACTGGAGCTACAAAAAGAGGCGAAAAAGAAGACGCCGCAAATCCATTTCTCACCTTTTGAACCCACCACGCCGTTTACGCTGCGTTTTTACTCTGCGGCGCAAAACGCATGTTGGGCGGTAAAACTGGCGCACGATGGCGCGTTATCTCTCAGTCAATGTGATGAGAGGATGCCATGAAGCGCGGTTTTACCTTGCTGGAAGTGATGATCGCGCTGGCGATTTTTGCGCTGGCTGCTACGGCGGTGTTACAGATTGCCAGCGGTGCGCTGAGTAATCAGCAAATTCTTGAGGAGAAAACGGTAGCTGGCTGGGTAGCCGAAAATCAGACCGCACTGTTCTACCTGATGAACCGCGAGCAGCGGGCTGTCAGGCATCAGGGCGAGAGTGAAATGGCAGGAAACCGCTGGTACTGGCGAACGATCCCACTGAATACAGGCAATGCGCTGCTCCAGGCGGTGGATATTGAAGTCAGTCGTCACGAAGACTTTTCGCAGATCATACAGTCACGACGTGCCTGGTTTAGCGCCACCGGAGGCCCGCAGTGAGAAGGATTTGCTCTGGTTTTACGTTACTGGAAATGCTGGTTGCAATCGCTATTTTTGCTTCGCTGGCGCTGATGGCGCAGCAGGTAACAAACGGCGTCACACGCGTGAATAGTGCTGTCGCTGAACACGATCAAAAACTAAACCTCATGCAGCAAACGATGAGTTTTCTGACTCACGATCTGACCCAAATGATGCCGCGCCCGGTAAGAGGCGATCAGGGGCAGCGGGAACCGGCGTTACTTGTCGGAAATGGCGTCCTGGCGTCCGAAAGTGAAGGGATACGTTTTGTGCGTAGTGGCGTGGTCAATCCGTTGATGCACCTGCCGCGCAGTAATCTGCTCACTGTCGGTTACCGCATTCATGACGGTTACCTCGAACGGTTGTCCTGGCCGGTGGTCGATGCGGCAGGAAGCGTGAAGCCGACAAAGCAAAAATTAATCCCAGCGGATTCGCTCCGTTTGCAGTTCTACGATGGCACGCGCTGGCAGAAGAGCGGGGCATCACAGCAGGCGCTCCCTGTGGCGGTACGCATGACCCTGCATTCACCGCAATGGGGCGATATTGAACGCGTCTGGTTGTTACGCGGGCCGCAATTATGATGATCATCTCACCACCAAAACGCGGAATGGCACTGGTCGTGGTGCTGGTATTGCTGGCGGTCATAATGCTGGTAACCATCACACTTTCCGGGGGGATGCAGCATCAACTGGGGAGAACGCGCAGCCAGCAGGAGTACCAGCAGGCGCTGTGGTATAGCGCCAGTGCAGAAAGCCTGGCCCTGAGCGCACTCAGTCTGAGCCTGAAAAATGAAAAACGTGTGCATCTGTCGCAGCCGTGGGCCGCCGGCCCCCGTTTTTTCCCACTACCGCAGGGGCAAATTGCCGTCACCCTGCGCGACGCGCAGGCCTGCTTTAACCTGAATGCACTTGCTCACCCGACGAAGACGTCGCGTCCGCTCGCGGTACAACAACTGATTGCCCTGATCTCGCGCCTTGAGGTGCCTGCTTATCGGGCCGAACTGATTGCAGAAAGCCTGTGGGAATTTATTGACGAAGACAGCAGCGTGCAAACGCGTCTGGGCCGTGAAGACAGTGAATATCTCGCTCGCCCGGTACCTTTTTACGCCGCTAATCAGCCGCTGGCTGATATCAGCGAGATGCGTGTCGTGCAGGGAATGGACGCCGGGCTCTATCAAAAACTCAAACCGCTGGTCTGTGCGTTGCCGATGAACAGCCAGCAAATAAACATCAACACCTTAGACGTCGCGCAAAGTGTGATTATTGAGGCACTGTTCGACCCGTGGTTAAACTCCGCCCAGGCGCGGGCATTATTACAACAACGTCCGGGGAAAGGTTGGGAAGATGTCGATCAGTTTCTCGCGCATCCGCTACTTGTTGACGTCGATGAGCGTACGAAAAAACAGCTAAAAACCGTCCTGAGCGTGGGCAGTAATTACTTCTGGCTGCATTCAGATATCACCGTGAATGAGATTGAACTGACGATGAAATCACTAATTGTCCGCATGGGTCCACAACACTTTTCGGTGCTCTGGCATCAGACAGGAGAAAGTGAGTGAGTTCCGTTTTTGAGATTTTTTTCCCGTTTTGCGCCTCTGATCCTATTCGCTGGCAACGCCGTACAACCGACGCGGAACACGGCGTCTGGCCTGACGTCGCCGATGAACGTCTCCTGCAATGGCTGCAAACAGATACGATTCGACTCTACATTCCCGGCGAATGGATCAGCATCTGGCAGGTTGAACTGCCTGATGTCGCCCGCAAGAAGGTACTAACTATTCTGCCCGCATTACTTGAAGAAGATCTGAACCAGGATATTGACGAGCTGCATTTTGCGCCGTTAAAAATTGACCAGCAACTGGCAACTGTGGCGGTGATTCACCAGCAGCATATGCGCAATATTGTGCCGTGGATGCAGGCAAACGGCATCACCCGTGCCACCGTCGCACCGGACTGGATGTCCATTCCTTGTGGATATATGGTTGGCGATGCGCAAAGGGTTATCTGCCGAATTGATGAATGCCGTGGATGGAGCGCCGGGCGGGCGCTGGCCCCGGTAATGCTTCGCGCTCAGATCAATGAGCAAGAGTCACCGCTTACGCTGACCGTGGGCGGGATCGAGCCGGAAGAGTTATCCACATGGGCTGGTGCAAACGCCGAACGACTGACAGTTGCGGTTCTGCCAGCCATTACCACATATGGAGAGCCTGAAGGGAACCTACTGATCGGACCGTGGCTACCTCGCGTCAGTTACCGAAAACAGTGGGCGCGCTGGCGGGGGATGATTCTGCCGGTATTGCTGCTCCTGGTTGCGCTGGCAGTGGAACGAGGCGTGACATTATGGAGCGCCAGCGGACAGGTGGCGCAAAGTCGCGCGCAGGTCGAGAAACAATTCTTAACGCTGTTCCCTGAACAGAAGCGGATTGTAAATCTGCGCTCCCAGGTCTCGATGGCGCTGAAAAAATATCGCCCGCAGGTCGATGATACCGATCTGCTCGAAGAATTGTCTGCGATCGCCAGTACCCTGAAGTCGGCATCACTTTCCGACATTGAAATACGGGGGTTCACCTTTGATCAAAAACGCCAGACGCTTCACCTCCAGCTACGGGCCGCTAACTTTGCCAGCTTTGACAAACTACGAACCATACTGGCGGCAGATTATTCTGTGCAACAGGACGCGTTACAGAAAGAGGGGGATGCGATTTCCGGTGGTGTAACGTTGCGGAGGAGAGAACATGTTACGCGATAAAATTATTCACTGTTTTCAGCAATGGTGTGAGCCCCTGTTAAGTCGTGGTGAACACTGGCTCACACAACACCTGTCGGGGCGTTCGCCGCGAGAAAAGGGCATGTTACTGGCCGCGGTGGTGTTCCTGTTTTGCGCGGGCTATTACGCACTTATTTGGCAACCGCTTAATCAACGGGTTGAGCAAAATGAGACAATATTGCAGCAGTTTTTGGCGATGAACACCCAGTTGAAGAGTGCCGTGCCAGATATTGTTGCAGCACGCAAATCTGGCATAACAACGCCTGTGCAGGTATCGCGGGTAATCAGTGACTGTGCTTCCGAGCATTCTGTTGTAATCATGCGAATAGCTGAGCGCGGGGAGAATATTCAGGTCTGGATTGATCCTGTGGTTTTTAATGATCTGCTAAGTTGGTTAAACGTGCTGAACGAAAAGTATGCGTTGCGGGTTAAGCAAATTGATGTCAGTGCAGGCGAAAAGCCGGGAATGGTGAATGTGCAACGGCTGGAATTTGGACGAGGGTAGATATTGTCATCCACTTAACCCCGGTATGATGTACAAAAAAGAGACGAAAGCCATACAGGAATATAGCCTCACCATTGTTGTATCCGGGGAGACTATTCTTCCTGAGTCTGCTGGTACTTATGAGATTACAGGTAAACGAAGATCCTGAATTACCGTGATTCTTACTCAGCGCCTTCCGGCGGACTATAATTAGTTACAACATTCTAATGGAAGCTCATCAAAACCCCCGCGTCATGCCACCACAATGCCCTAACGATCCCCTAAAAAATCACGAGGTCTCAAACCAAGATATTCGGGGGTTTTTGTTAAAGAATAGTATGTTGTAACTAATGTGCTATCTGTCAGAAGTATGATTGGATGTTATGGTGTATCTCCACGTAAACAGGCCGTCAGAGTCATTTATGCGTCGGCATCGCGTTAAGCCCGCAGGGTATCGCAGCAAGGCTCACACCACGCTGCACCGTCAGGTTGAGGCCAATGCTGTCCGTGCGGCCCACGTAGTGGGTACGTCCGGAGGAGGGCACTAACAGTGAAGTTCGGGTTAAATAAACGACCTCTGGCAGCGCAGTTGTCAGATCCGGTTATTCAAAAGCTGAAAACGTTGGTCATTTACCCGAAAGACGTCGGGATCGCGCAGTTTGACGTTGATGCTTCCAATTATAGTCTGGAGAGTCAGAACCGCCCCCCCAGACCGGACAGGTCGGCGGCACTTAAACGGGAACATGAAGCTGTGGCATACGATACGGGGTTGCGGGAACAGATAGAGGCATCCATTGACAATACGTGACGAAAGAGCAACTGTCTTTGGCGCGGCCTCAATAGTGGTAACGGCATGCCGCAATTAGCATTGAATCGTCAGTGACTGCATATACCAGCCGGTGCTCTTCTGTAATTCGTCGGGACCAAAAGCCCGAGAGATTATGCTTTAAGGGCTCTGGTTTTCCTTTACCTTCAAACGGAGTTCTACGGGTGTCCTTGATTAGTTCATTGATCTTTTTAACCATGCGCTTATCCGTCTCCTGCCAATACAGATAATCGTCCCACGCTTCCTCAGACCAGGTTAGTTTCACTCAATGATATCCTTTTCCGTGCCTCTTCCTGATTTTAGACTATCGATTGAATCCATCAACCTCCGGGCGTTAGTAGGGGATCGCAGAAGATACGCAGTTTCTTCGAGGGAGTTATATTCTTCGAGCGACATAAGAACACAAGCCTCTCCGTTCTGACGAGTGATCAGAATTGGGGCGTTATCTTCAACAGCTCTCAGCATCGTTGAAGATAAATTCTGGCGTGCTTCGCTATAGCTGATGGTACGCATGTTAATCTCCTTTGTTGTACTTATTATTGTACAACTACAGATGGCTAATAACTAGTTATTAATTTGACTTAAAATCAATAAGTTGCATGAAAAGCACTGTTATTCTACCGAACTGGTACTTGACCTGCCGTATTTTCACTCTTCTCAGGTTGACTGTATTATTTGGCTGGTTAAAATCCGACCAATCCTTACCATGAAATCCCCGGAAACGGGCCTCTGTATGTTATTTTTCTGTAAGATGCTGGCATACTGGTTTTCACAGGAGGAACCCTGACATACTGTACTGAAAGGTATGGAAGCTGACCGTAGAGAACAGGCATAGGTGTAGAGTTGGTCTCAGCGAGCGGCTGACCTGTATTCAGCATCCGGGCTTACTGGCTATGCAGATGCAGAGTTGTTGAAAAGATAAGGTATTTTTATGATCACCTCCAGTTTGTTCCCCTTTAGGAAAACATGTCCTGGCAAAAATGTAGCGATATTTGGCACAGATATTTAGACTAATCTCTGTTGAAGAGAATATTTTAGTAATATGATACCGGTAGTAACTAAGTTTAAAACATTATTCGATGCTAAATAATAGTATTAGCTCTGTCTTTATTTCACAACCATATACAATGAAAGGATTTATTTATGCCAATTGAAAATACGCAGAATAACGTCATGTCAGTGTATAGTAAAAATATCACTGAAAATAAAAGCAAGGCAAAAATACAAAAAAAAATACAAAAAAAAATACAAAGCGTTGCGAATGATATGATACAACCTGTAATAAATGAAAAGAGTTTACTAGAGAAACAAAACTTAGCGTCAAACATTATAACAAAAACCATACGAAATTCTGTGGCTGATAAAGCATATTCTCACATGTTTTCTACAGGAAAAGCATGGAAAGAGATGGAAATGTCATCGACAGGAATTAAAATCATGCGGCAACTATCGACGGATAACATTAGAAAGCTTTACCGAGATCTAACGCCGCTTAATGAGAAAGAGACGATTTTTTTTGATCGAATGCTTAAGATGAAGTTTACCGCCACACATGCTTCAAATGCAATAATTACAAATGAAAACAATACAATGGAGCTGTTTTCTCGGAAGAAATTAGAACAACGTGCTATAGACTTTGAAAAAAATCATACGGAACCAGACGATATCAACGAAATTGGCAATGATGATTTCGTATTCTTTTCTCTTGAACCTGGAGAAGGGGGGAAGAAAAACAGAAGTAGATTTGGTAAGTATATATATACTGTTGATTTTGACAACCCAGTATTTACACAGATCGCATGGGGGAGTTTACAGGATCAAATTCTGAATCAGACTGGTAATGTCAGAACGCATATCAAGGGGTTGAGTGAAGAAGCTTATAATTACCTATCGGAGCGAAATATAGAAAATAAAGAAACGATGTTCATAGGAAAAGATATAAAAACAGGATTAGTAATGTCTCTTATAAAACTATTCCGAAATATACCAGATGATGATAAAGAGAAATTACTTTCTATTAACACCGTAGATGGAATGAATAAATTAATCAACGGAATTTTTAGACCAGAAATAAAAGTGCCTCGGCATTTTTTTTCTAAAGATGTAGGTGTCTATTTTACTGATGTAAAGGGGTTGAAATTGACATCTTCCGATTTTGATAACAAGCATCAAATGTTAAGTGCAATAAAAGAATGTGCGGATGCTTTCTTTTTCGCATCTTCACGGTTAAAAGAGGATGAAGAATTAATTATTGAGGCAATGCCTGATAATTTAAAAATATTAGGACATGTACCTGAAAAAGTAAAAAATGAAAGAGCGCTTGCATTGAAATTAGTTTCAACAAATGGCCTCGCCCTTTCTTATCTTCCTGATAACTTTAAAGACGATCTTGAAATAGTTCAACAGGCAGTCAAAAATAACTCCGATGCATTACAATTTTCCTCGACCAGACTAAAAAACGACCGCTCCGTTGTTTTATTAGCTATGCAACATGATGAACAATCACTAAAATATGCTTCTGAGCAATATCGAGATGATGAGACATTGGTTTTTCCGCTCATCAGAAAAGACGGATTGTTTTTACAATATGTTTCAGATAGATTAAAAAATGATAAGTCTCTCGTTTGCAGTGCGATTAATAATAATATTTATGCCATAAAATATGCATCAGAGGAATTACGTAATAGTGATATTATGCGTAATGCTATTAAAAATGATAGTGCTCTTTTAGAGTTTGCCTCAAAAAGATTAAGAGATGAAGAAAGTCTTATTCAAGAAGCTATTCAAAAAGATAGCGATGCTTTGATGTATGCTTCAGATAGGATAAAAAATAATGAGGAAATTGTTTTACAAGCTATTCAAAAGAAAGGTCAAGCATTAGAATATGCCTCTGATAGTCTTAGAAATAACATGAGGATTGTTTCGACAGCTGTAATACAAAATGGTCTGGCCTTAAAGTTTGCATCAACAGAGCTAAGAGATAACGAAGACATAGTTATGTTGGCAATAAAAAATGATGATAGGGCATTACGCTATGCTTCAGATAGAATTAAAACGAAGATTATGTCAATGAAAGCACACCTTGATTAGCACTAACAGATGGCAACCTCTGAAAACCGTCATCTGAGTAGTCAGAGGTTGGATAAATTACCCTGAAAATGCCGAGCTTATCGCTGTAAAATGCGATAGGTTTACCATGCTTACGTATGCCGTCATGAGTCTCATCCTTTGCAAGCAGTGATCGCGCTGTGGTGAGACTATAGCGCGGACATGTCTAAGGCCTTGCGGAAGTTGATTATTGCTGGGTTTTCCGCGACGACGATTAGCCATACCAAGCGGACCATGCTCGCGATAACGTGAAAGAAGACGCCGACACTGGCGATCGGAAATGCCCAGGCGCTGTGCGGCCATCTGCGTTGTCAGACGTCGATCGATAACATCCTGGATAATCTTGAGTCGGTTAACTTCATCCAAAGTGAAAAACTCCGCTGCGAGAGCCGCCATGGTAATCTGATCCTACCCACGTAATGTGGACACGGCCCTAAGCGAGATTATGGTTTTCAAATGCTCGCTAGAAATGTCCATATGTTGAAAAGGCTGCTGCGAAAATATCTTCCGCAGCAGCCTCTTTAGCATAATTTACTCCGACTTTTCCACATTTCCTTTATATATCACAGCATTGAAACTATTTCCTTTTACCGAAAATCTCTCCAGAACGTGACTGCAACGTCTTCAACGCTTCTAACATGTCGTCGCCGTTCAGTGACCGCTGGGATTTTTTGTCTGTTAGTTTTCTGCGCCGCCTCGAAGGACCATCACCGGATGGGATCGCCTGTGAACGGTTGTTGTCGCGTTTATCCTGAACCAGTTTGATAAACTCAAGTGTGCGTCCGAGGCACTTGTTGTCAACGATAACTCCCTGGTCGATTTCTGAAAGGCGATCATAAGTGGAGTAGGGAAGAACAGCGCCATTAAGGCGGAGTTCTTTACGACCATCTGGGTAATGCCAGACCTCGATATATTTCCCGATAGCCTTTCTGCTTAACTCACTGTCTTCAATGAGATACAGAACTTTGTCATACTGCACCGTCAGGGATTTTGACACACGACGGGGTTCCCGCCACGTGAAAAATGCTGTCAGATCATCAGTTTCCAATGCCAGTGGTTTGCCATGCTTTTCCAGATAGCCCCGGGTGGCTTCAAAATAGGTGAAGGTCGATTCCGATTTCACGAAACGAAGGTGCGCATAATGTATTTTATGTTAAATGCATGACTCCAGATACCTGACGAATACGTCAAGCCACAGAACTCTAACTTTCCGAAAAAGTATCGTTTCCTGATATAAGTCAGGCTTCTTTACCTTAAAATACAAAGTAAATTCAGTATATTAGAATGTTGGGTAACACTCCTTCCAACAGCATTCCATTATAGCATTAACAATATATCATTTTAGCATCCATTGACTCAGGTGAGGTTACCATGCCATCTGTTCCTTCCTCTCATTCATCAACAGGACGTCTTTCTTTCCCACAGCCTGCAGAGACTCAACTTATCAGGGAGCAGTATCTTTCTGAGTGGACGGAATGGGCTGAAAGCTGCGCCCCCGGTGAAAACAGGGCGTTAGCCTTTAGCCGGCTAAAGCTGTGCCTGGAGAATAATGAAAGCCATCTGGATTTATCGGCATCAAATCTGACTTCTCTGCCGTCATTGCCTGAGCATGTCATGTCACTTAAAATTGACAACAATGCCTTAACTTCACTTCCCCGGTTACCTTATTCCCTTGAAAAAATAGAGGCATCGTTTAATCAACTGGAGACTCTCCCTGAATTGCCGGGGTCATTGAAAGTACTTGACGTAAGAGGCAATTGCCTGTCCACACTTCCTGAACTGCCATCGTCTCTTGAAGAGATCCATGCTTACAGAAATCAGATATCGGTACTGCCTGAACTTCCAGTATCATTGAAAGTCCTTTACGTGAGTGGCAATCGTCTGACCATGCTTCCTGAACTGCCCTCATCTCTTGAAGACATCGCGGTCAGAAGAAATCGGATAACCATGCTTCCGGCATTACCTTCTTCGCTGCAAGTACTCAGTGCAGGAGGGAATCGCCTGTCCATACTGCCCGAATTGCCATCATCACTGAAAGAGATTCATGTTTCCGATAATCTTCTGTCCGAACTCCCGGAGCTGCCCGCATCACTGAAAAATCTTAATATAAGCTACAACCGACTCTCTGCTCTTCCTGAATTACCGGCATCACTGAAAATACTTAATGTATGCCATAACCATATCTCCCTCCTCTCCGGCCTGCCAGCATCGCTGGAGTATCTTAATATATGTGATAATCAACTAACCACACTCCCCTCCCTACCTGCAACGCTGGAAACGGTCAATGCGCAACATAATGCGCTGGAAAGTCTGCCAGATTTCCCTGCGGGACACCGTTCAGGCGCGAGAGTGTACTGGTTTAACCACAACCGGCTCACCACTGTTCCGGAAAACATACTCAGCCTCTGTCCTGAGAGTACGGTCATTATCTCCGATAACCCCCTGTCTTCACGGACAAGACAAACGCTGTTACGGCAAACTACGGGACTAAACTACCGTGGCCCGCAGATCCACTTCTCCATGAGCGACGGGCAGCAGCATACGCCAGTCCGTTCCCTCCCTGAAGCCGTGGCTGCATGGTTCCCGGAGTCCCTCCGGTCTGAGGTATCCCAGAGATGGGCGGCATTTACAGACGAAGAGAACGCAGCCACCTTCTCCGCCTTCCTCGACCGTCTTGCAGACACAGTGACGGCACGCAATGCCCCGGGATTCGCTCAGCAGGTGAGTGAATTTCTGGAAAAACTCAGCATGTCTGAAGCACTCCGCCAGCAGTGTTTTGCCGTTGCCGCCGATGCGACGCGGAGCTGTGAAGACCGTGTGGCCCTGACGTGGAATAACCTGCAGAAAACGTACCGTGTTCATCAGGCTTCGGAAGGGGAATTCGACAGCGACCTGACAGGACTGCTCAGCCTTGGCCGTGAAATGTACCGTCTGGAAGTGCTGGAAGAAATAGCCCGGGAGAAAGTCAGAACGCTGCATTTTGTGGATGAGATAGAAGTCAGTCTTGCTTTCCAGACGATGCTGGCGGAGAAACTGGAGCTCAGCACCGCGGTGCGTGAAATGCGGTTCTACGGGGTATCCGGAGTGACAGAGGATGACCTGAGTAGCGCGCTTGTGCGCGTCCTCAGCCGTGAGGAGAGAGAATTTGCGGAGTGGTTTGCGCGGTGGTCTCCGTGGCATGCAGTACTGAAACGAACGGAAGCAGAGCGCTGGGCGCGGGCGGAGGAGAAGAAGTATGAGATGCTGGAGAGGGAATATCCTCATCGGCTGGCAGAGCGGCTTTCGGCGCTGGGTCTGAGCGGTGATGGTGATGCGGAAAGGGAGGCCGGAGTGCGAGTAATGGAGGAGATAGAAACGGAGATTTACCGTCAGCTGACTGACGAGGTACTGGCCCTGCGATTGCCTGAAAACGGCTCACGCCTGCACCATTCATAATCACATCGCATAAACCGCAGACCGGACTGATTCCGGAAAAACGCAGGCCCGAATCCCCGGGCCTCATTAATCACTCTGGTTTATCCGGCCAGTCAGGAGCTGCGGTGCCCACTCGACTGACCAGAACGCTGTAGCGTTCCCATGACTCCAGTCGTGCGCGTTCCTCATCCGTTGCCATATTCAGCCTGACAGCGCGCTCCAGTTGCCGAATAATGGAGCCTGTACATAGATTTGTGTAATTGCCTGATTTTGATATGTTCAATCCAGCATCAAATGAAGGTTAATTTATGGACGAAAAACAGTTACAGGCTCTGGCTAACGAACTGGCCAAAAACCTCAAAACCCCTGAAGACCTCAGTCAGTTTGATCGGCTGCTGAAAAAGCTCAGCGTTGAAGCCGCTCTCAATGCAGAGATGACACACCATCCTGGGTATGAGAAAAATCAGTCCAGACCAGGAGCTAACTCCCGCAACGGTTTTTCCACAAAGACCGTTATCACAGGCGACGGTCCACTGGAACTGCGTACTCCGCGCGATCGTGACGGTACCTTCGAACCACAACTGGTAAAGAAAAATCAGACCCGTATTACCGGGATGGATAACCAGATCCTCTCGTTGTATGCCAAAGGGATGACCACCCGTGAGATAGCTGCTGCGTTCAAAGAACTGTATGACGCAGATGTTTCACCGGCACTGATATCAAAGGTTACCGATGCCGTGATGGAGCAGGTTGTAGAATGGCAAAACCGACCACTGGATGCTGTTTACCCCATTGTTTATCTTGACTGTATCGTCCTGAAAGTTCGGCAGGACAGTCGCGTCATCAACAAATCGGTGTTCCTGGCACTGGGCATCAATATCGAAGGTCAGAAAGAACTGCTGGGTATGTGGCTGGCCGAAAATGAAGGGGCGAAGTTCTGGCTCAATGTGCTGACTGAACTGAAAAACCGCGGTCTGAACGATATCCTCATCGCCTGTGTGGATGGCCTGAAAGGCTTCCCGGATGCCATCAACACAGTATATCCGAAGGCCCGCATCCAGTTATGCATCGTGCATATGGTGCGCAACAGCCTGCGCTTCGTGTCATGGAAGGACTACAAAGCCGTCACTCGCGACCTGAAAGCGATTTATCAGGCTCCCACGGAAGAGGCAGGCCAGCAGGCACTGGAAGCGTTCGCTGCGGCCTGGGACTGTCGCTATCCTCAGATAAGCCGAAGCTGGCAGGCTAACTGGCCGAATCTTGCCACGTTCTTCGCTTATCCAACGGACATCCGCAAAGTGATCTATACGACGAATGCCATCGAGTCGCTAAACAGCGTGATCCGCCATGCGCTCAAAAAGCGTAAAGTGTTCCCGACAGACGACTCGGTGAAAAAAGTGGTGTGGCTGGCAATCCAGTCTGCGTCCCAGAAATGGACGATGCCGTTGAAGGACTGGCGAATGGCAATGAGCCGCTTTATTATCGAGTTCGGTGACCGCCTGGACGGTCACTTCTGAGAAAAGGCATTTACACAGAATCTTAAACAGGCTCGGAGATCCTGATGTCAGGAGTGCAACACCCGACATCAGGATTTTCAGTTATTCGCGGAACCGATATGAAGGGAATGCAGTAACTCGTCCGCCTCTCCTTCGGCCAGGACAGCAGACGTCTCAGTACATCCGTCAGCGATGCATGAGGCTTCAGATCGTTCATCTTTGCTTAAAATTTATCCTTCAGGGGGTTATATATTGTCGTCGCCACTGTGTTTTCTTTTCCGGTGAACACTGGCGGATACTGTAGTGATGTGATGGATGCTCCTCTCTCAGCGCTAAATAGCAGCGCCTAATACCGCTACACTTTTGCCAGCCCATGTTTGCCTCCGGGGAATGGGCTGACGATTTCCATAAAATGGCGAACTTTTTTCAGCAGTTGCCACATTGAGCGGCACTGATAATTGCGCGTTATTGTGTCGTGCAGTGCCTGCCATAGCCGTTCCACATGATTCACCCATGGCGAGTAAACCGGCTGATAAATGACCCTGAGCTTCGGGTTCTCCTTCAGCCAGCGCTGTGTTTCCCGGCTTTTGTGAATAATGTAGTTGTCCACGATCAGCGTGATAGTTTTCGCCCGACGGTATGTCGCTTTAAGCCGATTCAGCAGGCTGATGAATAGCGCCGAACTTTTGCTGTTGCCGCTCACATAGCTGACTTTGCCCGTTCCGCTGTGCAGCGCTTCGGTCAGATAATATTTTTCATTCTGCCCCGGTGTCACCATGCGTTTCTGTTGTCCACATAGCTGCCAGTCTGCACTGATTTTGGGATAAAGATGGATATCCACTTTATCTTCATAAAAGACCGGATACTCTGTGCTACATTCGTCCAGTGCTTTGTGGATTGCCGCCATCTTTTCATCTTTATGCGGGTCACGGATACGCAGGGTTGGCGCGACTCTTCGCCACACAAGCCCCGCAGACGGTAACCAGCTACGGGTTCGTCTAGCAGGTAATGATTTCAGCCCTGCAACACCCGACAGCGTGAACCAGTTAATCCAGTGTCCGACGAAGGAATGGGCACAGCAGAGTGTTCTGGTAACATCGCTGACGCGGTCGCCCCGATGCAGTATCAGTATGGCCGTCAGCCAGCGGACATAATTTTTATCGTGCGTTTTCTGGTTCCCTCAAAGTGATCTACTATTCCGCGCAGCTATTTAGTCTTGCCACACTTATGCTGAGTGTTTTTTTCAGAGGTACCACATCATGAACGTGATAAAAGCCATCGGCGTCGATCTGGCTAAATCTGGTTCGCAACCATATATCCGGCGTCGTTAGTCGGTTCAATGACTTGCGCCATGATGTCATCCGAGCCTTGTATCCTAATTACTACACTGGTATTGGATTACCCAAGTCAAGTTCAGGCTATTACAGGGACGGTTGCCGTTTTCTCGTCAGTGCCTGCAAACTCAGAGATATAATTCAGAATTAATGATAGTTTTCAGATATTGAAGCTAGTGTCTTGACGTTCAATGTGTATGATTGGAATCATTTCCCAACAACTTCCCCATGTGACTCTGGTGGCATTAATTCTTTCAAATCGAAAAAGTATCGTTTCCTGATATAAGGCAGTTTTATTTACCTTAAAATAGAAAGTGGATTCAAAATATGAGGTTTGAATATGCTCAGTCGTGTTTTTCCATGTTTATCCTTAAATAATAAGAACAGCCACCTCCCGCAGATATCCGGCCCTGTATTATTATCCACAACCATCACGACTGATGGATATTCAGTCTTTAACAAAAAGATGAGCCAGCATGAGTTACAGATAAAAGTAGGCAGCAGAACAGGAAGTCTTAGATTTACTGCAACAGAAATGCAGTGGCTGGCAAAAATCAATGAAGGTTCTTTTAGACATAGTTATATCAACTTCATTATCTATCTTTGGATAGTATTGCTGAATTATATACTTAACGTCTTTTTTCGTTTTTGTGTCAGAAAGATTAGGAATCGCAGGTTTATATCTGAAATATCCGATAAGTAAAATCATGTATATTCTACTTTCTATTTTTGCTATCTTATTAACTCTTCTGCGTAAATTTTTATCTAAAGAGAAATACTCTTCTCTTTCAGCCGGGCTAAATGCAGGGATTTGATATAACTCATTTACCTCATTGTTAGTTAATATTTTGATTCTTTTTTTTCTGTTTTGCATACATCCCTCTGCATGTTAAATAAATGTATCTCAAATTAACTGTCTGAAATGTTATAAATTGTCGGACATACAAAAATAGCTTCATTTCCATGTCCATTAAATCGATTTTCTGTTATAACAGACACCATATGTCCGATATTTGATTTAGGATACATTTTTATGCGACTTTTTGGTTACGCACGGGTATCAACCAGCCAGCAGTCCCTCGATATTCAGATCAAGGCGCTTAAAGAGGCGGGAGTGAAAGCCAATCGTATCTTTACCGATAAGGCATCAGGTAGTCATACCGATCGGGAAGGGCTGGATCTGCTACGCATGAAGGTGGAGGAAGGGGACGTCATTTTGGTGAAGAAACTTGACCGTCTTGGCCGCGACACTGCCGATATGATCCAACTGATAAAAGCGTTTGATACACAGGGTGTAGCGGTCCGTATCGGGAGGCAGGGGGAAATTCGCGATCGCACGACAGAGGGGCAGCACTACCGAATCGCCGGGCTCAATTTATTGACCGCGGTGATCATTTACTGGAATACCGTCCATCTTGGTCATGCCGTCGCGGAGCGGCGGAACGAAGGGTTGGATGTTCCCCCTGAATGTCTTCCCCACATATCCCCATTGGGCTGGGCTCACATTCTGCTGACTGGCGAATATCTTTGGCCCAGGGAGCCGAAAGCTTAGGGTGTCATTTCGCCCTCAGCCGGAACCGACCCCAATACGTATGAGACAGAACATCGCCAGTTTTGGTGTTGTATGCATACCAGAGGGCTTTACTACCGATAAAGCTCCATTGCTCATCGAGTTCGCAGTTACGCGCCACATCAGTATGAGCGACCGGGGAAGATGTTATTCGCTTCGGCATGAGTTTTTCAAAGTGCGAATGACGGTGTTAATACCAATTTGAACCATAAAAAGAGTATCGTTTTTTTATAGTTTAATCTACTTTGTGTTTTTATACTGTGAATAAGAAGAATATTTTTATGAGGGTTGTTTTATAAATTATTTTATTTGTCTTAGCAAAATCGGCTATAGTTTGATGGGTATGAAAAAGCAAAAAAAAGTGGGGCATTCAGAATGCACCGCATACATTCATCCAAATTAAGAGATAATGTTTATATTTGATTTTGAGTGGTAACTTTATGTTTAAAGAGATAAAAAAAATATTTGTTATTGGGTTGTTTTTCCCGTCGCTGTGTTTTGCATTTAAGCCATATGGAGATCATGGTTCTTTTCTCTCGACAGAACAGGCTGTCAATAGTTATCAATTACTCCCCCCCCCTCCTGAATATACCTCAACTCAGTTTTTAACGGATAAGGCAGCTTTCTTTTACGGAAGAAGCCTGATTAATTCACCAAGATGGGATTTGGCCAGAGAAGATGTTGATTTATCTGATGACGGAATTGGCTCTCAGTTCTCATCTGTAGTTGGGGTGAAAATTTCAAAAGAAAACACACCAAAGCTACACTCACTTTTACTTAAATTAAGAAAGGATAATAATAACGCCGCTGAATTTGCAAAAAAACATTATATGCGAGTGAGACCGTTTGTCATTTTTAATAGTCACACTTGTGAGCCTGAAAATGAACCATTTTTAAGAAAAAGCGGCTCTTATCCATCCGGTCATTCTACAAATGGATGGAGTTTCGCTTTAATTCTTTCAGAAATGGTGCCAGAAAAATCAGAACAAATTCTGAAAAAAGGATTTGATTATGGGCAAAGCAGGGTCATTTGCGGTGCTCATTGGCAAAGTGATGTTGATGCAGGCAGAGTATTAGGTGCTTCTGTTTTGTCAAAATTAAAAACCAACAATGAATTTAATCAGTCGTTTAATGAGGCTAAAGAAGAAATTAGGAATAAATTAGCCCGTTAACCGCCTGTACATAAATTTGTGTAATTGCCTGATTTTGATATGTTCAGTCTGACATCAAATGAAGGTTAATTTATGGACGAAAAACAATTGCAGGCTCCGGCTAACTAACTGGCAAAAAATCTCAAAACCCCTGAAGCTCTCAGTCAGCTCGCTCGCCTGCTCAGAAAATCAGCGTTGAGGCTGCTCTCAACGCTGAACTGACTCACCATGTGGGGCATGAAAAAAATCAGGCTCCAACTCCCGTAACGGGTCTTCCACGAAAACAGTCATCACCAATAATGGTTCGACAGAATTACGTACTCCGCGTAATTGTGATGGCTCCTTCGGCCCACAACTGGTAAGAAAAAACAGACCCGCATTACCGGAATGGACAGCCAGAGCCCGGCGCTGTATGCCAGAGGGATAACCTCCCGGGAAATCACGGCTGCGTTCAAAGAGAAGTACGATGCGGATGTTTCTCCGGTATTGATATCAAAAGTCACCGATGCGGTAATCGAACTGGTCGTGGAATGGTAAAATCGTCCGTTGGATGCACTCAATCTCATTGTTTATCTTGACTGCATCGTCCATATGGTGCGTAACAGCCTTCTGTAGTGATGTGATGGAAAAATAATCAGTGCCATACTTTTCCTAACTGCATTAATCCGGGAGTAATATCACATGAACACGATCAGGGTAATAGAAAAATCTCACGTTCCAGGATATCGTTCGACAATTCGAGTCCGGAACACTAATCGCTATGGAGGCTCGTTCGGCTTCACATTTTTGGGGAAGAACGTTCAATGCTATGGGATACCCAGTTAGACTGCTCCCTGCACAATATGTGAAGTCTTTGTCCGCTGTCAGAAAAACGATGCCAACGATGCTCTGGCAATTTGTGATATTCCTTCGTTTTATCGTCAGTTCGTAAACGACCGATGGCGATGATGTGAAATGTACTATTTGCAGCACGCTCTCCAACCCGGTTAAGGCTGTAACGATTAGTTTTCCCAGAAGGGACGGAAATAGGGCGCAGAACCTGAGTCTGGTCTTAATCGCTGGGAATTGACTTCGGCAGTGATCAACAATTGCCACGATCATGACATCCAGATCAGCTATTTCGTCATGTAACTCGCAAGGGACTTTAATAAAATGCGATAAACGTTGGTAACATTGCGGTATTCACTGGTTCAGGCCTAAATAGCTGCGCCTAATACCGCTACACTTTTGCCAGAACATGTTTTCCTCCAGGGAACGGACTGACGGTTTTCATAAAATGCCGTACCTTTTTCAACAACTGCCACATTGAACGGCACTTATGGTTGCGGGTTATGGTGTCGTGAAGTGCCTGCCATAACCGCTCAACGTGGTTTACCCACGGTGAATAAACCGGTTGATAAATCACCCTGATTTTCGGGTTCTTCTTCAGCCAGTTTTGCGTTTTCTCGCTCTTGTGTATAACGTAGTTATCCACAATAAGTGTGATTGTTTTAGCCCGTCGGTATGTCGCTTTCAGATGTTGCAGCAGGTTAATGAACAGCACTGAACTTTTACTGCTGCCACCCACATAGCTCACTTTTCCTGTACCACTGTGCATTGCCCCTGCCAGATAATATTTTTCATTCTGACCCGGCGTTATAACCCGTTTTTGCTGACCCCGTAGTTGCCAGTCTGCCCCGATTTTTGGGTTGAGGTGGATATCAACTTCACCGTATCGTTCCGGTGAACTCGCATTGCCGGTCGTCGTGATCTACACCATTATTCAGTCTCTTCCTTAACCTGCTGAAGCGAGAGAGATGATGGCGAAAAAAATGACCCCGACGCAGCGGCGCCAGCACTACGACGACTGGCTCACCAGCGGAATGTGCAAGTCCGCGTATGCCCGCCTCCACGGCATCAACCATAAAACTTTCTGGCATCTCTGCCGGCAGCTCTCTGCTGATGTCTTCGCAGCACCCGCTCCGGCAAACCACGAACCGGCCCTCCTGCCGGTAACCCTCACCTTCAATGACACTGCCATCCTGAAACTTCATCGTGCCAGTGTCACCTCCACCCCGGCCGCCATCGCCGCCATCATCCGGGAGCTTAACCTGTGCTGAACCCTCTCTGTCTCTGGCTCGTGCGCCAACCCGCTGACATGCGCGCCGGTATCACCACACTGACCCGCCTTGCCACTGTGGCTGCGGGTCATCCGCCCCGCGACGGTGAGGCCTTCCTCTTTACCGGCAAAAAACGCACCCGCATGAAGCTCCTGATGTGGGACCGCCATGGCGTCTGGCTCTGCGCCCGCCGTCTCCACCAGGGAACCTTCCACTGGCCCCGGGACGGGGACGTCTCCTGGTCGCTCACGGCGGAACAGTTCACCTGGCTTACCGCCGGTGTCGACTGGCAGCGCCTCTCTGCCGGGCCCCTTCCGGCATGGACTGAATAACCCCTCCCGGCAGTACGATCAGAATACGCTCAGCCTGTTATCAGGATGTGCCTGTCCTCATCTGTCATCATAGCAGCATGAAAACTGACATCCTGAACACCACACAAAACCCCGATGAACTGCGCCGCCTGGCGCAGGACCTGCTGACAGAGCAGGCGCACGGATATGAGAAGCGCCTCCACAGCCTGAATGCCGCCATACAGGCAGAAAAGTTGACGCTGGAACAGCATATCCGCGAACTGGAGGAGGCCCTGAAGCTGGCACAGCAGTGGCGCTTCGGGCGTAAAAGTGAACGCCTGCCGGCCAGCCAGAAACCGCTGGCTGACGAGGACGCGGCCAGCGATGAGGCCGACATCACCCGCCAGCTGAGCGACCTGCTGCCCCCGAAAGAGAAAACCGGGAAGAAGCCGGTGCGTCAGCCGCTGCCGGCACATCTGCCACGGGAAGAGACGGTACTGGCACCTGAGACCGGCCCCGGCGACGGGCATCCATGCCCGGGCTGTGGCGCGGCGATGCGCCATATCCGCGACGAGGTGAATGAGGTGCTGGAGTATGTGCCGGCGCACTTCGTGGTGAAGCGCACCGTGAGACCGCAGTACGGTTGCCCGTGTTGCGACACGGTGCACAGCGCGGCGCTGCCGGCCGCCATTATCGACAAAGGGCAGGCCGGCGCAGGTCTGTTGACGCAGGTGGTTATCGCGAAGGTGCTGGATCATCTGCCCCTGCAGCGCCAGCAGAAGATATACGCCCGGGAAAGGATACAGCTGCCGGTGAATACGCTGGCTGACTGGTTCGGGCAGATGGCAGCGGTGCTGGACGAACTGCTGCCTTACCGTCATCAGGCGGGCTGAACTTCCCCTGCCATATCGCCGGTGATCGCGCAATGCGAGTTCACCGGACCCTTACACTTCACCTTCATAAAATACCGGATCCTCCACGCTGCATTTTTCCAGCGCGTCGTGGATTGCTGCCATTTTTTCTTCTTTGTGCGGATCCCGTATACACAGCGTTGGCGCAGCACGTCGCCAGACCACTCCTGCAGAGGGCAACCAACGGCGGATTGTTCCCGCATGTAGCTGACACCCGGTTATCTCATTGATTTTTATTGTCAACAGCTCAGTACTCCACCGGGAACGCTGGTAACCGAAATCACCGGGAGAACGTTTCACCAGTTGTACCAGCAACGCACAAATCTGTTCAAACGGCCATTTACGTCCGCGACCAGGAGGCAGAGAAACCAGTCCTTCAGTGCCATACAATGTAAACCAGTTAATCCATCGTCCCACAGATGAACGGGCACAGCAGAGCGTTCTGGCGACAGAGCTGACACTGTCCCCACGGTGCAGCATCAGCATGGCAGTCAGCCTGCGGGCGTGATTTTTGTCATGAGTTTTATGGATAGCTTTCTGTATCAGGCGTCGTTCGTCACGGGGTATTGGTGCTATGATTGGCATCGCTCAGTCCGGTTGGTGATTTGTGATGTTTGGCGATTGATCAGATCGCACAATCCGGACTGAGTTCCCTTTAAGTGATCTACTATTTTGCGCAGCTATTTAGGATCCCAGAGTTCTGATAAGCGGCACATTGCTTTGATGCTGAACTGAGCCTGTAAAGACATACTTCATTTCAGGCGAGTCACGAAGTATGTCACGGCCTTTTGGAGGATAGCCAGTTGCTGCTTCAGGTGGGCATTTCAGCCTCCAGTTCACTTTCACGCTCAGACATGATCCTACCCACGTAATGTGGACACGGCCCTAAGCGAGATTATGGTTTTCAAATTGTTCCGGGCTGAGACCGCCACAGGCACTGTGACGACGCCAGCGATTGTAATCACACTCGATATAATTAAACACCGTTGCCCGCATTATTTCCCGGCTGCTAAAGCGTTCCCCGTGGATACATTCCACCTTCAGCGAATGAAAGAAGCTTTCCACACAGGCATTGTCATAACAGTTGCCTTTCGCACTCATACTGCCACGCAGGTTGTGTCGCTTCAGCAGCGCCTGATAATCCCCTGAACAGTATTGACCACCACGGTCCGTATGAACAATGACGCTTTCCGGGCGTCTTCTCCGCCACAACGCCATTTGCAGTGCATCACAGGCCAGTTGTGCTGTCATTCGCGGTGACATCGACCAGCCAATAACGGCGCGTGACCACAGGTCGATGACTACTGCGAGATACAACCAGCCCTCATCGGTACGCAAGTACGTGATGTCACCCGCCCACTTCTGGTTCGGGCCGCTGGCGCTGAAGTCCTGCTCCAGCAGATTCTCCAATACGGGCAGGCCATGTGCACGGTAGCTGACCGGGCTGAACTTCCGGCCGGCTTTCGCCCGCAGCCCCTGACGACGCAGGCTGGCGGCAATGGTTTTAATATTGAACTCCGGCAGTTCGTCAGCAAGGCGGGGAGCACCGTATCGCTGCTTTGCCTCAAAGAATGCCTTATGAACAGCGGTATCGCAGGTGAGCCGAAACTGTTGGCGCAGGCTCATCTGGTGACGACGCCTGAGCCAGACATACCAGCCGCTGCGGGCAACCCGAAGTACACGACACATCGCTTTGATGCTGAACTCTGCCCGATGATTTTCGATGAAGACATACTTCATTTCAGGCGCTTCGCGAAGTATGTCGCGGCCTTTTGGAGGATGGCCAGTTCCTCAGCCTGCTCCGCCAGTTGTCGTTTAAGGCGGACATTTTCAGCGGCCAGTTCGCTTTCGCGCTCTGACGAACTCATTTGTTGCTGCTGTTTACTGCGCCAGGCATAAAGCTGAGATTCATACAGGCTGAGTTCACGGGCTGCGGCGGCCACACCGATGCGTTCAGCGAGTTTCAGGGCTTCGTTACGAAATTCAGGCGTATGTTGTTTACGGGGCTTCTTGCTGATTGATACTGGTTTTGTCATGAGTCACCTCTGGTTGAGAGTTTACTCACTTAGTCCTGTGTCCACTATTGGTGGGTAAGATCAGTTGTCTGCTTTTTATAGTCAGATCTGTTTCGTTTTTTATAATAGAGAATATCGTATTTGCTGTATATTTTTTAATAATTTTTCATATGATATATTATCAGTGTGTATCACTCCTAAGTTTTAAGGATTTGCTATGTTACCAATTAATAATTTGTCTACAGGTTCTTGTTCACAGATGTGTGTGGCTACTAATGGTTATCCTTCTTTTCCAGAAGGCGTTACTGAACTTAATGATAACCACTGTCTCACCCCTAATTTGCAGGATAAGCTCGATATAATGTTTGCAGTCTATGCAAGTGCAACAAATACTAAAGAACGCGAAGAGTGGCTGTATCCAGAAGTAGATGGTTTAATAAATAATTTAATGGAGAAAAGAGCTTCTGTATTTGAAGTAAAAAATGAAAACACGGATGATGTGAAAGGTGCTCTTCGTAAAGGTATGACAACAGATGATCGAGATGATTACATTCGAGATCTTTTTTTGGTATATTCATTGAAAGTAAAAATTGAGAAGGAGAAATTAGAAAAAGGACATGCGCCGTGTAAGGTGGATGCCATTTTATCTCCTCATCATACTACTGAGCTGTTCGGGGATTTAAAAGCAATGCAATATTTGGTTGAAGGTCGTGGTAATGATGTTAGCCCTTTTGAGACTATTTTGGTGCCAGACCTTACCTACAATAAAGGGGCTTGGCAAATTGGATAACTTATTGCCATTATCCTATCAATAGAGTTCAGTCTATTTAGCGACCGTTCTAACGTATCCGTCTAAGAGTCTATATAACAGACGATGCAGAATTTATGTTTATGTCTGTTAAAGGCTGAAGAATTCCCTGAAAAGAAGACAGGCATAGAGTTTTGTGATCTAATGACTGCGCTAACAATTTTAATGAGATCACCTTTATGCCTGCCCGTAAAGTTTGCCAGACTTTTTCCTCTTTAGCCTCAATATATCAGTATCATAAAATGCCATTATTGGCTCCGCAGCTGCTTTAGTTGGAGGGCATCTCTTTCTTTTCTCTTACCAGCATTTACCCTCCCCTTCTCGCATGAAAGATAAAATGCGTTGTGATCTTACCCACCAATAGTGGACACAGGACTAAGTGAGTAAACTCTCAACCAGAGGTGACTCATGACAAAACCAGTATCAATCAGCAAGAAGCCCCGTAAACAACATACGCCTGAATTTCGTAACGAAGCCCTGAAACTCGCTGAACGCATCGGTGTGGCCGCCGCAGCCCGTGAACTCAGCCTGTATGAATCTCAGCTTTATGCCTGGCGCAGTAAACAGCAGCAACAAATGAGTTCGTCAGAGCGCGAAAGCGAACTGGCCGCTGAAAATGTCCGCCTTAAACGACAACTGGCGGAGCAGGCTGAGGAACTGGCCATCCTCCAAAAGGCCGCGACATACTTCGCGAAGCGCCTGAAATGAAGTATGTCTTCATCGAAAATCATCGGGCAGAGTTCAGCATCAAAGCGATGTGTCGTGTACTTCGGGTTGCCCGCAGCGGCTGGTATGTCTGGCTCAGGCGTCGTCACCAGATGAGCCTGCGCCAACAGTTTCGGCTCACCTGCGATACCGCTGTTCATAAGGCATTCTTTGAGGCAAAGCAGCGATACGGTGCTCCCCGCCTTGCTGACGAACTGCCGGAGTTCAATATTAAAACCATTGCCGCCAGCCTGCGTCGTCAGGGGCTGCGGGCGAAAGCCGGCCGGAAGTTCAGCCCGGTCAGCTACCGTGCACATGGCCTGCCCGTATTGGAGAATCTGCTGGAGCAGGACTTCAGCGCCAGCGGCCCGAACCAGAAGTGGGCGGGTGACATCACGTACTTGCGTACCGATGAGGGCTGGTTGTATCTCGCAGTAGTCATCGACCTGTGGTCACGCGCCGTTATTGGCTGGTCGATGTCACCGCGAATGACAGCACAACTGGCCTGTGATGCACTGCAAATGGCGTTGTGGCGGAGAAGACGCCCGGAAAGCGTCATTGTTCATACGGACCGTGGTGGTCAATACTGTTCAGGGGATTATCAGGCGCTGCTGAAGCGACACAACCTGCGTGGCAGTATGAGTGCGAAAGGCAACTGTTATGACAATGCCTGTGTGGAAAGCTTCTTTCATTCGCTGAAGGTGGAATGTATCCACGGGGAACGCTTTAGCAGCCGGGAAATAATGCGGGCAACGGTGTTTAATTATATCGAGTGTGATTACAATCGCTGGCGTCGTCACAGTGCCTGTGGCGGTCTCAGCCCGGAACAATTTGAAAACCATAATCTCGCTTAGGGCCGTGTCCACATTACGTGGGTAGGATCACTTACTCTTGCAAGAGTATCCAGCATAACTTTGTCATACTCCATCTGGTTGAAGCTATTCTCCTTTTTTTCCTGTTGCATGTGGTAAACCCTGAGCCCAAGCTCAATAAGCATTGAAGTTACAGAAGATACTGTAGCATCAGCTTCTGTTGCTCCTCCCTGTTTGCGCTCTGTGACCAGTAACTCTATTTCTTTACGAACCTGATTACTGACAAAAGTTTGTATACGTGGCATCCTTACTCCTTCTTTAACCAATAAGCATATTTAATTAAAAATATTATTTTACCACATTTATCCATAGTATGAGGCGAGTATAACATTAAAATAAGCAGAGTATAATGGCGAGTATACATAGAGTATGAGCGGACAAAAAACAACCAAAAATGCGAGTATACTCTGGAGTACACTCTATCTAACGCATTAATTTTTAAAGCCCTACTCTAATCACACTCTAGAGTACACTCTAATCAGAGTATAACTATACTCGCTTTATACTCTGATTAAGTGGAACTATTCAAAACAACAGTAAACTATTAAAAGCAACATATTGATATTAAATAGAAATCAGGCAAGATTGAATCTTGCGAGGTGTGTGGAGCTTTCGTTCCTGCCGGGCGGGCAACGGGAAATAAGAGGCCGGGAAGGATTCAGTATTAACAGGCATTGCCGTTTTTATTAAAAAATGGCACGCTGTCACAGGAATACCGGGGACAGGAATATCACAGATGAAAAACGTTCTGCTTGCTGGATTACTCATTCTGCCATGTCCATCAATGGCTCAGGACTGTTTTGATATGACGGGTAAAGATTACAATATTGCACCCGATTTATTGAGAGCAATATCATTCAGGGAGTCATCATGGCGACCGCAGGCAATAAATTTTGTTAACCAGAAAAAATATGCAGTCGGAATGATGCAAATTCACTCACAAAATGTTTCGCATCTGGCTCAGTCTGGAATTACCGCCGGAAACCTTTACAGAGATCCCTGTATGAATATCTACACGGGAGCCTATTATCTGGCAATTGCTTTTAAACGCTGGGGATACACCTGGCGGGCAGTGGGTGCTTATAATGCAGGTTTTCGTGAAACGGCAGAGCAGGAGAAAAAGCGCCGACAGTACGCACAGGAAATTAAGGCGATTTACTCCGGAATTAAAAATGCGCCACCAAAGTGACGCATTCGCTGTTAATCCACAGGTGCCGCCCCCAAATCAGAACGGGCACAACGGATCCCAGTTCCACGGTGTCCAGGGAAGTTCTTTTGCCACCCGGACAATATCCCAGGTCATCGATTCACTCAGGTCATCGATTCACTCAGCCCTTCCGGCCAAAATAAAAGATTATTAAACTCCGTTATCAATGCCTGGCAGTGCTTCGCTGCTATTTTTTCCCTCTGAACTGAATCCGTCAGCCCCAGACGATATTGAGATCGCAAATACAAAAACTGACCTTCAATATTTGCAAGTGCAAACAGTACTGATGTTTTCGTCCCCCATCTTTCGGAAGATTCTCTGGTGGCGGTTTTGACGTTGACGTTCTGTGTGTTCATTCTGCTTTTCCTCCTGTCTGGTGGTTATTCCATCTTGGTGAGTTCCCTGGCGGCAGAGGGCAAAGGAGCAACGACGTAAGGAGGAGTACAAGGGGCGGAGACAAAAAGTTTTTGCGGCTTTTTTGCAAAAAGTTTTTGGCGGAGTTCATTTCACCCCTTGTGCGACGACACGGCGGTGCTACGACCAGCCCTCCGCCGGGGAACGAACGGGAGATGGCTCACCAGAGGTGCGGGAAGAGAATGAACACACCCGACACGACGGAACGGCGTGGCGTCATTACACCCCGGCAGGCTTTATCGCCAGGGTGCGTTGAGCGCCGGTCACGGCGCGATAAAAGGGCGGCGTGACCGGAACGGTCACTGCAAGCCTGCCGTTGACGTTACGTAAGGGCTGGAAAAAATAAATGCTGTCAGCATGTGCCAATAAATAAATTCATCAGCACCAGATGTACTGACGGACCCCGGCCTCAAAAAATCACCGGAAATACCATTTACCTTATCAACTTTTTTTTCACTTCTCTTTTTGCCGCCTCCTGTTCCCGGGGGGAATAAGCGAAGTCATACCAGTAATCAATGCTTCTGATAATGTGTTCTTTCGTCAGGCCGCATTGTTCGGCCCAGAATTTCACATTTCGCTCCAGTGCTGCAATTGCGCTGAAATCTCAGGGGAACCAGAGACAAAGGATGGAAAGACTGGCACAAGGTATTGCAGATGGAGTCATTGAAGTGCCGAAAGATCACTAAAAACCTCGTGCCGGAAATTTCGGCGGTTCCGGCGTAGAACCCCATTATCAGCCTTTGTGCTGCTCTGGACGTACATCGCAGCAGCTACCGGTACAGGCAGAAGCGACGCGAGTCAGGTTGCATAGCGAAATACGCGGACCTGGAAGTTGAGTCGGGACTCCCCCCCCCCCGCACGCACTCTGACTCAAAATGGCATCCCGATGAGCCGTTATCGCGCCTGTTGCCTCATGAAATACCTGAACATGAGCAGTTGCCAGCCAACAAAAATGCTAGTCAGATGCATACAAACTTGCCGAACTTGCTGGAATACCCGTGCGCCGTACCCGAGTCAGATCGAGTATGGTGCCCAGATATTATGTGTCTCTGGGCAAGAAAATGGCTAATGTTATCAAGCGGTGGTCATCGAACTTCTTGCCCGCAAAGTTATTGGCTGGAGTCTGCCAGCGAATGCTGATACAGCACTGATAAGCAGTGCCCTGAGGATGGGCATATGAAAAACGAGGTCCCCCCTGGAATGTCATGTTCCATCGAGACCAGGGAAACCAGTATACAGGCCTGAAATATCAACGGCTTCTCTGCGTTATAGAATCAGGCAAAGCATCAGCAGGCGGGGAAACTGCTGGGATAATAGCCCGATGGAGCGCTTTTTCCGCAGTCTGAAACAGAATGGGTGCCTACAAATGGTTATGCAGACAAGGATGTGGCCCAACAGCAAATTAGTGGTTATTATTAAACTATTACAACAGAGTCAGACCGCATCATTATTACGGAGGGCTAACGCCAGAAGAATCAGAAAACAGATACCATTTTTACAATAAAACCGTGGTCAATATTATCTGAACACAATAGCCAGCCTGCGGGATTTTTGTCATGAGTTTTATGAAGAGCTATAAAAATGGATGATATCACTTCTGAAAGTGATAAATTCGTAAAAAATGTCAATGCCAGACCTGCGCAGGAATTTGATATTGCCACATTCAACTATCCATATTAAAGAGTAACATGAATAATGTTGTGCCTTTTAGTATTTTTAACACAACACAGAAACCTAGCTCTTAAAATTATTCTACTTCAACACAGGTTGTTTTCATTTCTCTCTGTGTACTTCTTTTTACTGTCTGTTCAGGATCTGGCGGTAAAGTGATTGAACGCAAATGAGTGAAAGGAAGTGACTTTCCTGTATAGAAAGCACCCATTCCATGATACCCAGAAACTCTTATATTATCATAGCCTTTATCTTCAAGGGATTCAATAAATTTATCAAGGAAAGAAATTTTATTTCCTTTCAGAAAACTCATTATTTTACTCAGCAGTCCATCTCCCTCTTGAGTTTTATCATCGGTAAAAGAACATATTTTTTCTTTATCTGCAGAGCTACATGATGTAAGTCGTATATCTTTCACTTTTAATACATTGCCATCAACTAACCTTGATATAACTTCGTCAACGCTGAGCAGTTCCGGGCCAAATTTTAATGAGTGCCCCCCCGCATTTCCATGACCAAGAATATAAATTTTTTTGTACTGACTAAAGTCAGTTTCTTCGATTGTTTTTAATGTTGTCGTTTGTAGGGCAATCATAGCTGCAACAGTTACAGCGGAATCATTACTCGCAATTGTTGTTATTGTTTGTTTCGGCAACATAGCCTTTAACTTACTGGCAAAATCCTCCATAGAAAATCTATTATAGAAAACAATATCATACATTTTTTTTGACGTTAACACTCTTGGTATTTGCTGCCCTATGATATTCAGCGCATCTTCTCCAACCCCCTCTTTCCCCAAAAACAAAAGCGATGCCCCACTTGCATTTTCAACTTTATTTATTGGCAAACAGGATAGTAAAGACATTGAAAAACCATTATTAATATTATGATTGGGCATCGTAAAAATGTTCATAAATCACTCCACAATGTTATTTTCAGTATTAAACATCAGTTCCATCAGGTTTTAATTTAAAAAAACGAAACATTTTTAACACATTCCTAAATATAATTTTTTCAATTACGCGAAACAGGGAAAAATTACTTAGCCAAAATAATTTCAATGAACCATTCATTCAGAAAACACCGAGTTCTGGACGTCAACATCACATATAACGAACATCTTTATTTCATCATCATGTTAAGAATTGCCGTAGCGACATTATCAACTTGCTTAACTGAGCGAGGGCGAAGCAATGGGATACCTGTCTGTGTGATGATAATGTTAAACAACATATTCTTTTGTTTATTTTCGTAGCTAAGATATGGCTTTATGTCTAGCTCAACAATCGCTTTAACAGAAAAATTTAGTGAATCTATAACAACAAAGTCGCATCGCCGCTGCAAAACATGTTGCAAAAGCGAAATGTCATATCGTTTTTTTATATCAGGACTTACGCGAATAAAATCAACCAGCCTGACTTTAGTCATAATTAAAAGAGATGTGCCTTTAAATGCATTACAGAGTGCTAAAAAAAAGATTTTTTCCGTCTCGTCAATCCTCTCATCAACTTCATAACATTGATATTTTTTCAACAAACGTCTTATTTTTACCCTCTTTATTCCCTTTGAATAAAAAAAAGCAAAAAGCACTACCATAATAATAATCAGGACACATAGCGCATACACATACATGAATTATATCAACTCCATTATATTTAACAGCTAAGTTAAACCTATTTCATAACTTTAACGCAAAGAGCGATGAAAAAATTGTTAATAAATAATAAAACATGGTCCACATCGACTTATCATAAAGCATATTTATTATACTACACCCCTTGTTTATTAGAACAATCTCATTACAGAATTTAATATTTTGCTGTTAGATGCATTGCTTATTCGTCAAAATAATCTCAACATATACCACCCTCATCTCATACAACATAGTTTTATGATACCAGCGTAACCCCCTCATTTCATAATGAAATCCCTTTAAACTATTCCAGCAGATGATATCTGCAAGAACAGATTTTCCCCATGACACATATTAAAATATTGTATATCCACTATAAAAAACAATCCCACTTTATACTCTTGCGTAAAAGCCAAAAATAAAAAATGTATATATTATGAACTAACAACACTTAATGATAAATAATTTTGGTGATGCTTTATGGTTTCTCATTTTATTTACAAGAAACTTAATCCAAGTTAACGAAAAAGATTAGCAGTTATATTTCAAGCACTCACATCAAAAACAATATACGAGAACCAAACCCAAATACAGCCAAAAAAATACCGGTTAAAAATTCATGGAGTCAAACGAGACTATGAGTATTAAAAAAGCACGTTCTATTAATAGGAATAAGTATCCTGTATAATCACTAAAGAATGAGAAAAAAGATTTCTAATAAATCGTATGAACATATGTTTTCTAATGGGAATTAGTAAAAACAAAAAATAGATGCTTTATAAAAAACCATTACAATGAAAAAGATACCAGCCAATGACATCCCCCACAAGATGATAATGACATTTTATTTTCTGATAGGGATTTAAAATTTACTGATACGAATGCTACTAATGCTAATATCATAAATAATAAATCACTTTGATGGAACTCAGTCCGGATTATGCGATCTGTTCAATCGCCAAATATCCCAAACCACCAACCGGACTGAGCGATGCCGATCATAACATCAATTCCTGATGAAGAACGGCTACTGATGCGTAAAGAGGCACTGCAGATCTGCGATAAAAATCATGCAAGACGGCTCATTGTCATGCTGATGTTGCATCAGGATATGACCGTCACCAACGTCGCCAGTATACTCTGTGCCGCCCCCCGCTCATCTGTCGGCAAATGGATAAACTGGTTACTTTACATGGCGCTGAAGGGCTAAAATCCTCAGGTTGGGTCGTGCTCCACAATGACCGATTGATAATATCCTTCATATCCTTCCGTTGATGGTTCAGCGTTCCCCAAAGTATTTTGACTGACTACTCTCACGCTGGAACACGGATTACGCTGGTGCTTGATAACTATATAATTCATAAAAGCCGCAAAGTGGAACGCTGGCTGGAAAAGAACACGAAGTTCCGGTTGCTGTTTCTGCCGACATATTCACCATAGCTGAATACGACAGAACAGCTGTCGTTATCGCTACACGAAACGGTAACGCGAAACCATCAGTGCCGGTATATTTATAAGTATGGTATAAACAGCCGGCTACAATTTTTTTACTTAACGAGCGAACCACACTCTGATAGCCGCTACATTTATCGTTATTAACGCATTTTCATACATACGTAAATAAAGCTACGGCTTCGTTTCAGGCAGGAAGGTGATACAACTTTTTCACCCCCCCCTTCTCTTGCTAGGTGATTAAGCATGGAGGCGATATCCCTTGGTGTTGTAAACAATCCTGGTTTTGCATTTTTCTGCACATAACGCCGATAGATATCAGATACCCCTTCGGTCAGAACTCTCCCCACAATATCAGCGCAATTTTTTCCAATCATACGATAATGAGGATTTTTCTTTGTTTTTATCTGCTGCCATGCTGCCTGCATTTTCTCCAATGAAAAGCAATCCGAATGCAAGTGATAGGTAACATGAGATGGTTCTTTTTCAAGCTGAAGATCATAATCTCTGGGAATAAAAATATAAGGTGCCTGCTTTATCTCACCATTATTAATAAAGGAACTATTTAAAACATCATTCTTACCAAAAGTTTTTGCCGTCCCATCTGGCCACCAACTCACATAATTTTCAGGAGAATTATCCTCCCCTATTTGTAATGAGCAGTGCCCCACATTTTCATTCTTGGGATACCAGATATAAACACTTCCGCAGATATTACTTATCATAAAAAAACCTCTTTTGATATGGTTTTTTATCATATTTCCCGATAAATATTTTTAAATATGATAACTTATGTGCTTTGTGGAAACCGCAAATTTTCAGTCATCCCACTTACCTTACTCTTAAAGGAATTAGTCATCAGTGTTGCGAAAGTGCGCCATACGCAACGTTCTGCACCCTATAGCCAACCAGCGAAAGGATGAAACTCCCGCGATGAAAATCGCATATGTAGCCACTATCCCTCATTTTTTCCACTCTAGTATGCTGTGTTCTGCAACTGGTAAATTATCCTGTTGCTCTCAACAATATGCCCCCCCCCTGTCACAGTATCAGAATGCCTGGCACAACCCGAGTCTCCATTATATTCAGCCGTGTATAGCTAAATATTTTTATAAGTTGAGAGAGTATTTTAACTATCCCATAAAAAATCACAACTTACTCAGTTGGATGTTCAAATTCAGCGGCACCTATCAACCCACAGATCCATTTATATTGTTGACTACCTTTTCCATCCTAAGTCCAGGCGAAGATCCTCTTTAATCGACACTTAATTTTCTGGTGTGATAATAGCAAATGAAACTTGACGTGATTCAGGAGGAATTGCATTACGAAACCCCTCACTACTGATGCGTATTCCTGCAGGTACACCATAAACAGTTTCTATTTTGTTAATCCCAAGTCCATTACATGTTACATGTGATGGTAGAATTGATGCGCTAACTTCATATTCTATTTTGTTGCCCATCACATCATATTTTTCTTCGCAACTATTAATTCTAACAACATGTCCATAATGATTAGCAATGATTTTATCAGGCATCAAATTTAACCTGTTAACTACATTTTCTTCCATTATCTCTGAACATTTATTCTCTACAGCAGATGAAGTAATATGAAGTGATTGCCAAAACGCAGACATCAGTGCAGCTATAAACCCCTGTTTCTGGAAAAGCGATATATATAATTGAGCAGAATTATCTCCTCTTGGTATAATTGAATTAACTAAATCCTTAGCTTGTTTTTGTTTCAGGGGGCGGATCTCAGTTTTAGCATCTATATTTTTATCGATACCTAAAGAATTAATTAATGCTTTTAGCAAAGTGGGTGACATCTCAAGATCATTATTAATATAAATTTTTGTACTATTTTTATTCGATGCACTTACATCTCTGTATACATCACGCCAGACACTATTAAAATCACTTTCATCAACAGGAAAAAAATCATTATCAGAAATAACAGATGTGCAACAATTTGTAGCAATATCAATTAATAAAGACGGCGGTTCGCTATGCTCGAAGGAGCCAACAACTGGCGCAGTGAGAATATGATTGCTACCGAGATGAAATTGTTTAGAAGGTAAAGAACACAATAAATTATTGTACTCTTTAAATGATAATTTTGTTGATTTAGATTTATCACCCTCATGATGTATAACTGTACATGTGTTATTGCTATCAAGACAAAGTCGAATAGAAGAGCCATTAATCTCAGCACGAGCAAATTCTCCATCCATATTGTCTTGCATAGATGATGGATAAAAATTTTCCATCACTTCTCGACCATGAAATTTATCCGAAAGAGACATATGAGGAGAATAAAGCCCAAAACTTATAACTTTCAAAAAGGCCTCTCCCCAACTAAGTTCCTTCCAGGTTAATGGTGTCGTTGACGCAACTACAGACATCCATGATGGACACAATGATTTCTCAGTCATTGGTATATGTGCCATATGTAAACCTCTTAAAACATAATTAATTAATATTAAGTAAAGTCAAATGCCTGACCCCACAATTGAAGCCAACGGTAAAACGAATCTAGTAAATGGACCATTTAAGCATAATAAGTAATTTTGATATGCTACACGATCGTAATGGTTCGTTTGACCCCAGTTTGTTGAAAAGTATCAGGCCACATTATCTGATGAGGCCGAAAAAATGTCATTTGCTTGTTTGTGCCACAGGCAGAATTATCAAGATATTCGTCGCGAGATCGAAAAGCAATATACTTTCTGCACGTCCATAGAAATTATCATTGCCATGACGGTTATAGTCCCAAAATTAGAACGGTGATAACAGCCCCCCCGCAGGAGAAGGAGTATCTCTTCGCCTAACTGGACGTAATTCACTATTAAAATCCGTAAAAATAGTCAGTATCGTAGCAACATAATGTACATCATACTGGCCCTAAACTTGTTGCTACCGAATGAAAACGTTATTCTCCTAGCTTGCAAGAAAACCAGTGATTTGACAATATCACTCATACTGAACAATAGACTTAGCACCAAAGCACTTTAATTAAGGAGAAATTGAGGGTATTAATTCATCCCATGCAAAATTTACTACCTAAAACTCTGAAGGTATTAAAACCTCACTGTTTTTACAAGGCTCGCCAATTTGCAGATTTTTTTCAAGGTGAAATTCACTACCATCAGCATCAATTAGGTAATGAACTTCAAACAATAATTGCTTTCCATCTTTTGTAGCACAGCGAAAACTTGTATTTTTTGGGAAAAGAGACTTTAATTCATTAAAATGAATCGATTTTCCGATATATTCTTTAAATGAGTCATCGTAGGTCACAACCTCCCTCATTAACTTGAAATCACTGAAGTATGAATGCTGTCCTTTGCCATAACATGTCCCGTGTTTTTCCCATTCATGCATCATCAGAGGCACAGGATTTTCTGTAGTGATATTTTTAAAATCTGTATCATTGAGCATATGAGATAAAACGGAGCTATCAATCCTACAGGGCTTACCAGATGTGCATCCTATTGAATCTGTACAATAGGATGGGTGTCTGTTTTGAAAATCCGAATTACTAAAAAAATATGGCCATATACCGTGCGTTGTAAAAATTGGCTTTGTGTTTATGCACGATGATATATCATTATTTAGCATGCACAATGTTGGTTGCCATGTTACGGCATATACAAGATAATCATATTCAGAGCTTTTAGCCCCAATAGATTCCTCTTCCCACTTATCATGAGAAAAGACCGAGCCAGATAAAAATAAAAATGATATGAATAAAAAATTCAGGCCATTCATATTATGGACCACCGAGATAATAAACGTTACCATTCTAACATGTAATCTTGTTATTTTGTGATATTTTTTTGCAAATTTTATGCACATTTGCTGATATATTATTGACCAGCCATCAACAGTTAGCCTTTATATCTTAAGTTAATGTTACCCGCTGGCACCGATTTCCCATACGTGAAAGGTAGCCCAACACACCATGCGGATAGTTTTCATTGTACCGCTGCAAGATTATACGACTTTGCCCTCGCATTAGCTTTGGGCATGAACACGATGTATTCAAACAACCACATGACAATGATTTCAACTTGTTCTGACAGAGGATAATGTTATGCTACTGCCATTAAACGTTTTTCAGTATGATTCCAAATGTGCTACTGTTTCACAGGAAAGTTCTTCTCTTCAAACAACTTCATTTGCAGGAAAAGAATATTCACTGAAACCCATTGACGAAAAAACACCTATTCTTTTTCAATGGTTCGAGGCAAAACCTGAGCGCTACAAAAAAGATGACGTACCAATATTAAACACGAAAGAACATCCGTATCTAAATAATATCATAAGTGCTTCAAAAATAGAGAATGAGCGAATAATAGGCATACTTGTTGATGGTGATTTTACTGCAGAACAAAAAAATGCCTTTTCAAGGCTGGAAAGCAACTATCAAAATATAAAAGTTATTTATCGAAAAGATGTTGATTTCAGCATGTATGATAAAAAACTTTCTGATATTTATTTTGAAAAGATTTATGAACACGAATTATATCCAGTAAAAAAACGAGATGATTATCTGCTGGATCTATTAAAAGAGGAGTTGCAAAATATTCCAGAAGAAAAAGATTCATTAATTGAAGCATATGCAGACAGGAGAGATCATACATGGTTTGATTTTTTCAGGAATTTATCCTTATTGAAGGCAAGCAGTCTTTTTACTGAAACAGGAAAAGCTGGATGTCATAATCTCTCTCCCTCAGGTGGATGCATATATCTTGATGCCGATATGGTTCTGACCGGTAAACTGGGGGTTATACACGTACCAGATGGTATTGCGGTACACGTTACTCGTTGTGGTAATAATATAAGTCTGGAGAATGGGGCTATAGCTGTTAACACTAATAACCATCCAGCTTTGCTTGCTGGTTTGGAAATTATGCATAAAAAAGTGGATGCTCATCCATATTATGATGGAGTTGGAAAGGGGCTTAAACAGCACTTTAATTGTTTATCACTGCAAAGCTATAATGATTTTTGCGATTTTATCGAGTTTAAGCATCAAAATATTATTTTTAATACCAGCCAGTATACCAGTAGTTCATGGTGATTTTTTGATATGAATTTCGCTGCTTTGATACTAATGATTATTACATATTCAAAATAAAATCTTTGTTCATAGTATCGTTCCGGGAGACTCGCATTGCGCGCTCACCGAAACGATACTGACTTAATCCCGCTGAAATGAGCAGTTCCCCGTAAGCTTGCACAGCCTCCTCATGTCCATTTTGAAGTGATCCTACCCACGTAATGTGGACACGGCCCTAAGCGAGATTATGGTTTTCAAATTGTTCCGGGCTGAGACCGCCACAGGCACTGTGACGACGCCAGCGATTGTAATCACACTCGATATAATTAAACACCGTTGCCCGCATTATTTCCCGGCTGCTAAAGCGTTCCCCGTGGATACATTCCACCTTCAGCGAATGAAAGAAGCTTTCCACACAGGCATTGTCATAACAGTTGCCTTTCGCACTCATACTGCCACGCAGGTTGTGTCGCTTCAGCAGCGCCTGATAATCCCCTGAACAGTATTGACCACCACGGTCCGTATGAACAATGACGCTTTCCGGGCGTCTTCTCCGCCACAACGCCATTTGCAGTGCATCACAGGCCAGTTGTGCTGTCATTCGCGGTGACATCGACCAGCCAATAACGGCGCGTGACCACAGGTCGATGACTACTGCGAGATACAACCAGCCCTCATCGGTACGCAAGTACGTGATGTCACCCGCCCACTTCTGGTTCGGGCCGCTGGCGCTGAAGTCCTGCTCCAGCAGATTCTCCAATACGGGCAGGCCATGTGCACGGTAGCTGACCGGGCTGAACTTCCGGCCGGCTTTCGCCCGCAGCCCCTGACGACGCAGGCTGGCGGCAATGGTTTTAATATTGAACTCCGGCAGTTCGTCAGCAAGGCGGGGAGCACCGTATCGCTGCTTTGCCTCAAAGAATGCCTTATGAACAGCGGTATCGCAGGTGAGCCGAAACTGTTGGCGCAGGCTCATCTGGTGACGACGCCTGAGCCAGACATACCAGCCGCTGCGGGCAACCCGAAGTACACGACACATCGCTTTGATGCTGAACTCTGCCCGATGATTTTCGAAGCCTGTACATAGATTTGTGTAATTGCCTGATTTTGATATGTTCAATCCAGCATCAAATGAAGGTTAATTTATGGACGAAAAACAGTTACAGGCTCTGGCTAACGAACTGGCCAAAAACCTCAAAACCCCTGAAGACCTCAGTCAGTTTGATCGGCTGCTGAAAAAGCTCAGCGTTGAAGCCGCTCTCAATGCAGAGATGACACACCATCCTGGGTATGAGAAAAATCAGTCCAGACCAGGAGCTAACTCCCGCAACGGTTTTTCCACAAAGACCGTTATCACAGGCGACGGTCCACTGGAACTGCGTACTCCGCGCGATCGTGACGGTACCTTCGAACCACAACTGGTAAAGAAAAATCAGACCCGTATTACCGGGATGGATAACCAGATCCTCTCGTTGTATGCCAAAGGGATGACCACCCGTGAGATAGCTGCTGCGTTCAAAGAACTGTATGACGCAGATGTTTCACCGGCACTGATATCAAAGGTTACCGATGCCGTGATGGAGCAGGTTGTAGAATGGCAAAACCGACCACTGGATGCTGTTTACCCCATTGTTTATCTTGACTGTATCGTCCTGAAAGTTCGGCAGGACAGTCGCGTCATCAACAAATCGGTGTTCCTGGCACTGGGCATCAATATCGAAGGTCAGAAAGAACTGCTGGGTATGTGGCTGGCCGAAAATGAAGGGGCGAAGTTCTGGCTCAATGTGCTGACTGAACTGAAAAACCGCGGTCTGAACGATATCCTCATCGCCTGTGTGGATGGCCTGAAAGGCTTCCCGGATGCCATCAACACAGTATATCCGAAGGCCCGCATCCAGTTATGCATCGTGCATATGGTGCGCAACAGCCTGCGCTTCGTGTCATGGAAGGACTACAAAGCCGTCACTCGCGACCTGAAAGCGATTTATCAGGCTCCCACGGAAGAGGCAGGCCAGCAGGCACTGGAAGCGTTCGCTGCGGCCTGGGACTGTCGCTATCCTCAGATAAGCCGAAGCTGGCAGGCTAACTGGCCGAATCTTGCCACGTTCTTCGCTTATCCAACGGACATCCGCAAAGTGATCTATACGACGAATGCCATCGAGTCGCTAAACAGCGTGATCCGCCATGCGCTCAAAAAGCGTAAAGTGTTCCCGACAGACGACTCGGTGAAAAAAGTGGTGTGGCTGGCAATCCAGTCTGCGTCCCAGAAATGGACGATGCCGTTGAAGGACTGGCGAATGGCAATGAGCCGCTTTATTATCGAGTTCGGTGACCGCCTGGACGGTCACTTCTGAGAAAAGGCATTTACACAGAATCTTAAACAGGCTCGATTTTCGATGAAGACATACTTCATTTCAGGCGCTTCGCGAAGTATGTCGCGGCCTTTTGGAGGATGGCCAGTTCCTCAGCCTGCTCCGCCAGTTGTCGTTTAAGGCGGACATTTTCAGCGGCCAGTTCGCTTTCGCGCTCTGACGAACTCATTTGTTGCTGCTGTTTACTGCGCCAGGCATAAAGCTGAGATTCATACAGGCTGAGTTCACGGGCTGCGGCGGCCACACCGATGCGTTCAGCGAGTTTCAGGGCTTCGTTACGAAATTCAGGCGTACGTTGTTTACGGGGCTTCTTGCTGATTGATACTGGTTTTGTCATGAGTCACCTCTGGTTGAGAGTTTACTCACTTAGTCCTGTGTCCACTATTGGTGGGTAAGATCAATATTGCTTCCACTCCCACTGATACACTATTTTGTGGACAGACGCTGGACGAAGGGGAAAATGCATCAGGAATTATCATTCTCTCCATGTTAAAGGACGGTGGATGCTGACGATATGTTTCCGGACTGACAACAGGGGCCGGCCAAAAAAGCTGCAGCCCTGTCACATCGCAGCCGGGAAGGCTATGACTGGGGCTGCCTTTTCCTGATTACTCCGCTAATACGGGTTAGCTGCTATTAGTCATCATATCAACGCGCCCTGTTTTCAGCTAACCGCTCCCCTGACACCTCTTCTGTCAGCTGACGGTAAATCTCCGTTTCTATCTCCTCCATTACTCGCACTCCGGCCTCCCTTTCCGCATCACCATCACCGCTCAGACCCAGCGCCGAAAGCCGCTCTGCCAGCCGATGAGGATATTCCCTCTCCAGCATCTCATACTTCTTCTCCTCCGCCCGCGCCCAGCGCTCTGCTTCCGTTCGTTTCAGTACTGCATGCCACGGAGACCACCGCGCAAACCACTCCGCAAATTCTCTCTCCTCACGGCTGACGACGCGCGCAAGCGCGCTACTCAGGTCATCCTCTGTCACTCCGGATACCCCGTAGAACCGCATTTCACGCACCGCGCTGCTGAGCTCCAGTTTCTCCGCCAGCATCGTCTGGAAAGCAAGGTAGACTTCTATCTCATCCACAAAATGCAGCGTTTTGACTTTCTCCCGGGCTATTTCTTCCAGCACTTCCAGACGGTACATTTCACGGCCAAGGCTGAGCAGTCCTGTCAGGTCGCTGTCGAATTCCCCTTCCGAAGCCTGATGAACACGGTACGTTTTCTGCAGGTTATTCCACGTCAGGGCCACACGGTCTTCACAGCTCCGCGTCGCATCGGCGGCAACGGCAAAACACTGCTGGCGGAGTGCTTCAGACATGCTGAGTTTTTCCAGAAATTCACTCACCTGCTGAGCGAATCCCGGGGCATTGCGCGCCGTCACTGTGTCTGCAAGACGGTCGAGGAAGGCGGAGAAGGTGGCTGCGTTCTCTTCGTCTGTAAATGCCGCCCATGTCTGGGATACCTCAGACCGGAGGGACTCCGGGAACCATGCAGCCACGGCTTCAGGGAGGGAACGGACAGGCGTATGCTGCTGCCCGTCGCTCATGGAAAAGTGGATCTGGGGGCCACGGTATTCTGATTGAGAGGTTCGCCGTAGCATGGATAGCCAGGTTCGAGGAGAAAGTGGATTATTTTCAATCGAAATGGTGCAATTCTGATCGAGTCGGAATAAGCTTTCTGGGACATGAGTTATTTGGTTACGGTTAAAATAGTATTCTCTATCTGGTCCATTAGCCTGCGTGGGGAACAATGGTAGTGCTGTAATATTATTATCGTCTGCTCTCAGAAGCTCAAGTGAATGAGGTAATGCTGGTAGACTAACAAGCTCATTATTATAAACGTGCAGAAACTCCAATACATTAGGGAGGATTGGAAGTGTGTTAAGCCTGTTATTTTCAGCGAATAAATATTTTATCGAATTTAGTTGTTGAGGCAGATTTTCAAGCTGATTATAACCCACATTGAGTACTTCCAGAGTCGTTGGTAACTCAGGAAGAGAAGCCAGATTATTGTTGCTCACATCAAGTTCTTTGAGAAAATCAGGCAGTTCAGGCAATGATATTAAGGAGTTATGACGAGCATTAAGAATAGTGATGTTAGAGGGTAATGCTGGTATAGATGAAAGACCTAACGAAGATAGATCCAGTAAACATTCATTATTCTGCAGGCACAGTTTTAATCGGGTAAGAGCTACTTCCCTATTTTCGCCGGGCGCGTTACTTTTAGCCCAATCAGTCCATTCTGAAATATATTGTTCATGAATTGATTCTGCTTGGGAGCTAAAAATGTTTGCTGTGGATAAATCAGGGAATTGGATTGGCGGCATAATAACCTCATTCATATAAAAATATACTAAACTTTATTAGGAAATGAATTTTTTATTGCATGAGCGCCATGGAATAAATTTAATTTTTTTAGAATAAAAAAAACAAAAAAGATTTGATAGCAAGAAACGATACTCTTTTGGGTAGTGCTTCTAATTAGTTGAATTGATGTATAATAGCTGCTTTGAGGTTTCCTCATGACCACAGCTACTGTTTACTGTCCCCGTTCTGAAGGCCGTGCTCTGTTTCACTGTCGTGACTACCAACGCGTGTTTCTGATCGCTTATACCTGTAAGACTCGTAAACCCAGCGTCAAAGAACAAATCACCGAAATTGCATTCAACGGTACCGGTGTCGAGGGGCAGTTTGGTCATAACAAGCACTCATCCGTTCAGCATGTGGGCAGCATCTTAGTGAATGAGACAATGGCAGTGGCTGACCGGCAGATCCATCACGGATATATGTTCGAGATAAAAGGGGAAAGTACCGGAAAAAGACAGTGAAGGCAGTAATCAGTCTAGCTTAAAACCACTCAACAATGGATGCGGCCTGAGTAGTTGACGCCTGTCGGCAAAACGAGTTGACGTCTCATACACCGGCTTATCTCGTTCGACAGCCTGACTTTCTTGCACTACCCGTGTTAGCCGTTACTTGATATCCTGACAAATAATCAGGGGGGGAAATTATACGTTCCGTTTTATTACGCCGATTGTCTGCAAATGCATCAGTTCAACGGATACCTGTCCACATAAGTGCTTGTATTTGATGTGGCCGCGTGGGTCTGGGTGCAATTTGTAGTACTGAAATCTGATTTGGTTACGCTACTGAATCAGTTTACCCTGGAGTAGCGCCCAGAACCATACTATGGGAATTACCTCGGGTTTATCTCCTGCTGTATGGGAAACAGACCAAGTTAGGATGGGTTTCTGGGCTGTTATGGGAAATAGCCCAAGTCAGCTTTTCGCATCAACAATAGTGAAGATCAGCCTGCCGTCTTCATTCTGTGTCATTGCGGCTTTGAGTGGTGTGTTTGCATTTATTTTTTTCAGTGCAGGATTGATAAACGTTCGCTTCATTTCAGCGAAGTTAGACCTTTGTGATTCAGGGAGCATGAAGCGTTCTGACAGCCATTCTTGGGTTGTTACCCATACTCCGCTGGAGCGGTATTGACACAGGCTTTCGTACAACCGAATGACCCTCACACTATTAATTTTTCCACAGTCGTAAAGTGAGTATGTTGTGAACTGGCTGGTCAGCCCCATCAAATACGGCATTACTTTGTAGTTAAATTCAATTTGCCATTTCCCTCGTCCCTTTTTCAGGCCTGCTTCAGCCAACCAGGGGCGTTTAATCTCCTCAAACTCACCGTCTTTTGGATAAAAAACGACACTACTTTCAGCCAGTGCAGTGACACCTTTTTTAACATCTGCTGATGCTGTATCAACAGACACTTTGAAATACTTTTGATAATCAGCAACCAGAACAGTGAATACAGGGGATACCGAGTCGGGATCATCCTTTAGGGGGTAACACTGAATAAGACATAGCCATAGCACGCGCTTGGCTTGCAACGGCAAGTAGTAAGCAGCTTCCGTCAGTTCATTCGATTGGCTAATGTTGACTGATTTTTTCGCGGTACCTGTTGTCAT